>JANXCW010000006.1:120931-143159 GCA_025059775.1 Armatimonadota bacterium | reverse complement strand
CTTTGGGAGATCGCCCGGAAGGTGGCGGAGGCGGGGTTGCCTCCGCCCGCCACCCTGGTGGTGGGAAGGGTGGTGTGTCTGAGCCCGCACTGGGCGGAGCGAGTGGAGGCGTCGTACGCCTGGATACCCCCAGGGGAGTCCATGCGATGAGCGGAGACGGTCCGTGTTGCCGCTGGTGGTGCTCCTCGCCTTCGGCGCGGGGCTCCTCGATGCCGTGCTGGGCATGGGGTACGGGACGATCCTCGCGCCCCTGCTGCTCCTCTCCGGCTACCGCGTGCCGGAGCTGGTCCCCGCCCTGCTGCTCTCCCAGTGCGCGGCGGGGCTTGTGGGCGCGCGGTTCCACCACGTAAACGGAAACGCCTCCTTTCAGCGGGGCTCGGTCCACCTCCGGGCGGCCCTGGTGCTGATGGCCGCGGGCTTCGCGGGTGGTCTCCTCGGACCGTGGGTAGCTCGGCGGGTGAGCGAAGCCGCGATCCGGATCTACATGGGCGTGATGATTTTCGGACTCGGATGCTGGCTCGTAGCAGGTCGGAGAGCGCCGCGGTTCTCCTGGGGTCGACTGATGACCCTGGGGATCGTCGCTTCCGTCAATAAAGCCCTCACGGGCGGCGGGTACGGGCCCCTGCTCGCGGGAGGCCAGATGATGGCCGGACTGAACCCCAGAGCCGCGGTGGCCATCACGAACCTCTCGGAGGCGGTGGTTTCCCTCGCGGCCCTGGGCGGATACGCGTGGTGGTTTGCCGCTTCCTGGCGGTGGGATCTGGTGCTGGCCGTTACCTGTGGTGCGGCCCTGGCGGCCCCTCTGGGAGCCCGGGCGGTTCGCAGGGTGGGGGCGGAGGCCCTGCGCACGGCGGTGGGCATCGCCACGGCCCTTCTCGGACTCCTTGCCCTCCTGTCCGTACGGGGCGCCTGAAAATTTGGATTATCCGCCCAGGACCAGGGCGGCTCCCGCCACCGCGGTGGCACTCCCCACCACCAGGCGCAGACCGCCCGGATCCTCCCCCCGCAGCATCCAGCGGCCGAGCGCGATCACGAGGAGCACCTGGAGGTTATAGAGGGCGGCGGCGTTTGCCACGGGCGTGCGGTGCACCGCGGCGGTGAGGAGCAGCAGGGCCACGCTGTTGAATCCTCCGCTGGCGAGGACGTCCGGGCGACGGAGGTGCCGCCAGATCGCCTCCGGCCAGTGCCAGGGGCGCAGCAGGACCAGCTGCGCGGGGATGGCGGCGCAGGCGCCCAGAAAACCACTGAGCGGGACGGAGGGGGTGATCAGAAGGCCCGCCCGCCGGGCGGTGTCGCCCACCGCGAAGGCCAGCGCCGCGCTCACCGCGGTCAGGATCCCGGCCCAGTTCGTGTTCTGCTCCCACCCCTCCCGCTCCGTCACCACCACCCACAGTCCCACGGTGACCAGGACAATCCCCACCAGCTGCAGGGGACGGGGAAGGTCCCGTAGCCACACCCAGCCTACCACCGCGGAGAACACCGTATTGCTGAGCCGAACCGCGGTGGACCGGCCCGCGCCGATCTGCTTCACGCTGAGGAAGGCCAGGTTCCGGCCCAGCATGCTGGCCACGAGGCCCGCGGTGAGGAACAGGGCCACGGATTCCGGACGAAGCGGCTGGCTCCTCCCGCGGGCCAGTTCTCCCACCGCCAGGATGCCGAAGGTGGTGAGGTCTCCGAGAAGGCTCGCCAGCACCCCGATCTCCGGGGGGGCCGGTGGCCGTCCTCCCGCCCCCGTGGTGAACCGGCGGGTATAGACGGCACTCAGTGCGAACGCGAAGGCGGCGAGCAGGGCGAACCCTTCCCCGTGCATCCGCACCTCCTTTCCGGGATGGCTGCGAGTATTGTCGAGTATTGTACCGGACGGGTGTCCCGTCCGATCCTGGCACGGTATTCTGGAGGAGACTCGCCAGGGAGGAGTCCGCAGGCAAGGGGCAGAGAAGACCCGCCATGAGGCCGGCTGCCCCTGCGGGCTCTGGGAGGGAAGGCTATGCGCGATACGTCCGCAGAGATCCCGGCGGCCTATAAGCGACCCTTCGATCCGGAGCGCTTCCGGTGGGAGGGGATCGAACCCAAGCTCTACAAGTTCCATGTGGGGGAGATCCGGGGGATGGGCTGGCGGGGGGTGTGGCGGTTCACCCTGGCAAGCCCGCCGGAGGTGCCCGCCGCGTTCGCCCTGCGGTACTTCGAGATCGAGCCCGGGGGATACAGCAGCTTCGAGAAGCATGAGCACGTGCACTTCATCCTCGTGCTGCGGGGCCGCGGGCGGGCGGTGGTGGGAACCCGGGTCTTCGAGCTCGCGCCCTACGACCTCCTCTACGTCCCGCCCCTGGTGCCGCACCGATGGATCAACGAGGGCGAGGAGCCCTTCGGCTTTCTCTGCCCGGTGAACGCGGAGCGGGATCCACCGCGGCCCCTCGACGATGCGGAGTGGGAGGCCGTCGCCACCAACCCCCACACAGCCCCGTACGCCTTTTAGGGCATCTCTACCAGGACCTTGAGGGCCGGTCCTCCGGCCCGCGCGGTCCGGTAGGCTTCCTGCACCTGACGGAGGGGGAACCGGTGGGTGACGAATTCCGTGGCCCGGATCTCCCCCTCCGCGATCCACCGGAGGGCCTCTCGGGTGTCCCGGGGGCCCGCGGAATACGACGGGAGAAGGGTGATCTCCCGGAAGAAGAGCTCGTGCGCATCTAGAGGCAGCGGGCTTCCGGGCGGGAGGGGTGCGTAGAGGAGCACCACGCCGCCGGAGCGCACCGCCCGTACCGCGGTGGCCACGGCCTGTGGGGAGGCGACGGCCACCACCGCCAGATCCACCTCGTGGGACGCGACCGCTTCCGGATGAAGCACGGTCGTTGCCCACCGCCGGGCCAGATCCCTCCGTTCGGACGACGGGTCCACGGCGAGCAGCTCCCGGGCACCCCACCTGCGGGCGAGGGTTCCAAGCACCTGTCCGGAGAATCCCGCACCTAGGAGCAGCACCCGGGCCCCTCCTAGGCCCTGCCCCCGTGCCTCGAGCCCGGTCAGCAGCCGATCCGCCCGCCGCAGGGCCTTCACCGCGCACGCCACGGGCTCGGTGAGGGCCGCATCGTCGAAGCCCACCCCTGGGGGCAGACGCAGGGTGTCACGGTGCAGGATTCCCGAGGGTACCCGCACGTACTCCGCCATCCCGCCCGGCTCCAGGCGGCTTGCGCGCCACGCGGCGCAGTGGACCTCGTCTCCCCGAAGGCAGGCCGCGCAATCCCCGCAGGGTGCGTGGTGGTGCACGAACACGGGATCTCCCACCCGCCAGCCGGTAACTCCTTCTCCGACCGCCGCGATCTCGCCGCTCAGCTCGTGGCCGAACACGAAGGGGGTGCGAGGAGCCACGTACCAGTCCATGAGGTCTGATCCGCAGATTCCGCAGGCCCGCACCCGGACCACCACCTCCCCGGGGCCCGGATGCGGGGTGGGAAGCTCCCGGATCTCCACCTCGCCCGGTGCCCGCAGCACCGCGGCGTGCATGGTGGCGGGCAGCGGGCTCATGCGGCGTCCGGTAAGAGGGCCACCTTCAGGGCATCCATTCCCCGGTCCAGCTCCTCGAAGACGGAGACCACTTCTCGGAGCGGCCGCGTGTGGGTGATGAGGGAAGCCAGTTCTGCCGCGGCCCGAGACAACAGCCCGTACGCCTGGCGGGCGTCCTCCGTGGTGTAGTGGAAGGAGCCGGTGACCGTGATCTCGTCGTAGTGCAGGCGGCCGGCATCGAAGCGGACCCGGGTACCCCGGGCGAGTCCCCCGAAAAGGAGCACGCACCCACCGGGCCGGGCCAGCTCCACGGACCTCTCCCAGACCTCCCGCTTCCCCGTACATTCCACCACGGCCCCGAATCCCTCCGGCCGTCGGGTCCGGAGTTCCCCCATGCACGCCTCGAGACTTCCCTCCACCACTTCAGCTCCCAGCTCCCGCGCGTAGGCCGCGCCTCTCGGCCGACGGGCGAGCACCGTAAGGTGCTGAGCTCCCTGCATCTTCAGCACCAAAGTTAGGAGGGCTCCCATGGGGCCCCCTCCCACCACCAAGACGTCGTCGGGGATTCCCAGTCGGCGCACTCCCCGGACTGCGCACGCGAGGGGCTCCAGGAGCGCGGCCACGGGATCCGGAATCGTGGGCGGGATGGCGAAGAGGTGGTGGCGTACCACATCCGCGGGGAGACGGACGTAGTCCGCGTAGACCCCTAGGGCCATCCGGCAGGGTTCGAAGAGCCGTTGGCAGAGGTTGCCGCGTCCCTCCCCGCAGCGCGGACAGGTCCCACAAGGAGCCGTGGGGAGCCACATCACGCGCTCACCCATCCCCCATCCCTCTACACCCTCCCCCACTGCGGCGATCTCGCCCGCTCCCTCGTGTCCGAAGGGGCCCGGTACGGGGATCCGTACGTGCCCCTGCCGGTAGGTTTTGAGATCCGTGCCGCAGGTGAGGGCTACTCTGAGGCGCACCACGACCTCCCCGGAAGCCGGATGTGGCACCGGTACTTCCCGCAGTACAAGCCGCCGCGGGGCTTCCAGGTAGGCCTGCCGCATGGAAGTTTCCCCTGCCATGCTACGGAGAGGCGCCCCCGAGTTCAAGGGAAGCGGGAGCTCTGTAGGAATCCGGGAGGAATCCGGGCGGCGGTGCCTGTAATCTTATCTAGGCTAGGTGATGACGGGATCAGGAGGAACTCGTCGGTGCGGGAACGCAGCCCTTTCTACGGGATCTGCCTCTGCTTGGTGGTGGGACTTTTCCTGACCCTTCCAGGCCGTCTTGCCGCCCAACCCCGCTCCCTCCAGGTGGACCTTCTCGTGTACGGGGCCACGCCCCAAGGCGTGACCGCGGCGGCCGCCGCGGCCTTGCGGGGCCTTCGGGTGCTGCTTGCGGAACCCTCCGAGAAGGTCGGGGGTACGTTCTCCCAAAGCTGGCTCAACACCCTGGATCTAAGCCGGGACCGTGAGGGGAGACCCCTGTCGGGCGGGCTCACCGTGCAGTTCATCCAGAGGTTGGGCAGCTGGGACGGGGTGGAGGTGCGCCGGGCGGAGCAGGTGCTCAGGGGGATGCTCTCCGAGGCCTCCGTGGTTCCCCGCCTGGGGTGGCGACTGGTAGGCGTTCAGGTGGCCCACCGCCGCCTGGAGACGGCTTCCTTCGCGACGCCAGGAGGGACGGTGGAGGTTCGGGCCACCGCGTTTCTGGACGCCACGGACCTCGCCACCCTCGCGGCGGTGGCCGGCGCCCGGTTTACGGTGGGCCGGGAGGATACGGGATTGGATCGCCGTCAGATGGCAGCAGGGCTGATCTTCCGACTCGCGGGCCTCTCCTGGGAGAAGGTAGGGGCTGCGGCCTGCCCGCGTCGCCCGTGCCCCACGGGAAACGGCCGGATCGGGAGGCTGGTGTGGGGGTTCAACGACCTCGCGGCCCGGTATGTTCCCAGTGATCCCGGGCGGTTTGCTCTTCGGGGCCTGGAGCTGGCTCTCCAGGACGATGGCACGGTCCTGGTGAAGGGGCTGCAGGTGTTCGGGGTGGACGCCACCGACGCGGAGAGCCTCCGGGAGGCCTATCTCCAGGCCCAGGCGGAGGGGAGGAGGGTGGTGCACTTCCTCCGGCGTACGGCCCCCGACCTCTTCGGCCCCGCGGAGCTCGTGGGCGTGGCACCCTCCCTCTACATTCGGGAGAGCCGGCATCTCGTGGGCCTCTATCGTCTGCGGGCGGATGACGTCCTCTACGGCCGCAACTTCCCGGATGCCCTCTCCCTGGGCGGATATCCTATGGACGGCCAGAGCTACATCGCGGGAGAACCCCCTTATCTCCCCGGCGTTCCCGCCCCTTACGGGGTTCCCCTCCGGTGCCTTGTGCCGGACGGGTTCACCAACCTCCTGGTGGTCTCCCCCGCGGCCTCTTTTGATTCCGTGGCCGCCTTTTCCGCCCGGGTTGTGCCCTTACAGATGAGCCTGGGAGAAGCCGCGGGGATCGCGGTGGCCCTGGCCCGGTCCATGGGGCGTCCTCTCACGGTCTTCCTGGAGGATTCCCAGGCGCTGCGGACCCTCCGACGAGCCCTTCTCGCAGCGGGCATCCGCCTCAGCGCTCCCAGGCCCCCTCTCCCCGAGGACGTGCTGGATCCCGGGTACCCGGAGGCGGTAGAACTGCTCCGGCGAGGACTTTTCAACGGCTCCTACCGGCTGCGGGGAGGACTCCATCTGCAGCGCAGCATGTCCCTGCGGGAGTGGATGGAGAACCTGGAGCACTTCCTCCGGGCCCGCGGGACTTCCACCGCCCTGGAGACAGTACTGGCGGTGCGCTCGGCATCTTATGCCATCCTGGGATATCCCCTCTCCGTCTCGTCCGCGCTCTCCCTCCTGCGGGCCCTGGGACTTCCGGGGAGCGTATCCACGACCAGTCCCTACCTGACCCGGGGGCAGGGTGCCATCCTGCTGTGGAGCGCGATCCGCACCTCCCTGCCTCCTGTCGCAACTCAGGAGCCGGTCCGACCGCCCGAGTGCCGGGAAGTCCTCGGGATGCAGGTGTGCGTAGGGGTTTCGGAGGGACGGCGATAGGTCGGGGAGCCCGCGAACGGGCTCTAGGTCAATAAGTGTGGTGGCCGGAGCAGGAAAGCCAAGGGAACAAGGCCGAGGAGCATTTTTCGCACATACATGTGGCGGTTTCGGAAGCCGTAGCTGAGGCGCTTGAGCAGCTTGATCTTGGTGTGGACGCCCTCGGTGTAGGCGCTGGTGATGCGGTGCTGGTGGTCGCTGAGCAGCTCGGCTTTCCAGGCCCGGAGGGTGCGGCCCCAGCGGACCAGTTCGGCGTCCTCGGCGTGCTGGAGGAAGAAGAGCAGGCGGTCCAGGAGGGCGTGGGCGGGGCTGGGGGCGCGGTAGAAAGCGCGGAGCTGCTCTTTGGCCCAGTTCCACTGGGCCAGGGTGGGGTACTGGTGACAGATGGCGAGGAGGGTCTGTGTCTGCTTGGGGGTCAGCTCCTCCTGGTTTTTGAGCAGGGGCCAGCGGGGGATCTTGCGCTTGCCCAGCTCCTGCTCGATTCTTCGGGCCTCGTCCACCCCGCGGTTGGCATCCTGGAGGACGTGGAAGGGGTCGACCACCACGGCGGCCTGAGGCAGGACCCTTCAGGCCAGCTTGCGCTCAACGATCTTTGAGATCCACGCACACCGCTCCGGGATGTGGTCTCCTAGCCATCCCGTGGTTCGTCTGCCGCCTGCTCCCTTCACCTCCACACTTTTCAGCCTAGAGCCCCGCGGACGTTGACGGTCGGACCGGACCGCGTGGTAGAATTCCGGGCAAAGCGAGGAAGGGGAGGAGTACCGCGGATTCCGGTGCTGCAGAGAGCCGCGGTGGTGAGAGGCGGCGGCAGGAAGCGCGGGAAGATCGCCCCTGAGCTGCCCGGCGAACGGATCGCCTCCCAGTAGTCGGGGCCGGTACCTCCCCCGTGAGCGGGAGGGCGGAATCGGGCTGGTGAGCCCTGTTCCGGCCGAGAGCAGGTGCGCTCAGCACCTGAAGGAGGGTGGTACCGCGGGTGATTGCCCGTCCCTACCGGGCGGGCATTTTTGTTTGTTCTGGGAGGGAGTGGCCATGGGGTTCACACCGGCCTCGTCCAAGGTGAACTTCCCGGAACTGGAGGAGCGCATCCTGGCCTTCTGGCGGGAGCACGACGTCTTCCGGCTGAGCCTCCGGCTGCGGGAGGGCTGTCCCCAGTTTACCTTCTACGAGGGACCGCCTACCGCCAACGGCCTGCCGGGGGTGCACCACGTGCTCGCCCGGGCCTACAAGGACGTGATCCCCCGCTACCGGACCATGCGGGGATATTTCGTGCCCCGCAAGGCAGGGTGGGACACCCACGGGCTTCCCGTGGAGATCGAGGTGGAGAAGGAGCTGGGGCTGGCGAGCAAGCGGGAGATCGAGGCGTACGGGATCGCCGCCTTCAACGAGCGGTGCAAGGCGTCCGTGTTCCGGTACGAGCAGGAGTGGGTGCGGCTCAGCGAGCGCATCGCCTTCTGGCTCGATTACGAGCATCCCTACATCACCTTTACGGACGAGTACATCGAGTCCGTGTGGTGGATCCTCCGGCAGATCTGGGACCGGGGACTCATGTACCAAGCATACAAGGTCGTGCCTTACTGCCCCCGATGCGGAACCCCCCTCAGCAGCCATGAGGTAGCCCTGGGGTACGAGGAGGTCGAGGACCCCTCCATCACCGTGCGCTTCCGGCTGCGGGACGACCCCTGGGTGTCCCTCCTCGTGTGGACCACTACCCCCTGGACCCTCCCCGCCAACGCCGCCTGCGCGGTGCGCCCGCACGTGCCGTACCTGAAGGTCCGCCAGGGGGAGGAGGTCCTGGTGGTGGCCCGCGACCTCGCGGATCGCGTGCTGCAGGGCCCGTACGAGGTGGTGGAGGAGATCGTGGGAAGCCGGCTCGTGGGACTCGCGTACGAGCCGCCCTTCCGGTTCTACGAGGCCCCGAAGCCCGCCTGGACCGTACTGCCCGCGGAGTTCGTCACCACGGAGGAGGGGACCGGGATCGTGCACATCGCCCCCGCCTACGGGGATGAGGACCTGGAGCTTGGCCGGCGGTATGGCCTTCCCGTCTTCCACCCGGTAGGACCCGATGGACGGTACACGGAGGAGGTTCCTCCCTGGCGGGGGATGTTCGTGAAGGAAGCGGATCCCGGGATCATCGAGGACCTGCGACATCGGGGATTGCTGTACCGTGCGGAGACCTACACCCACACCTACCCCTTCTGCTGGCGGTGCGGTACCCCGCTCCTCTACTATGCCCGGATGAGCTGGCATGTGGCCACCAGCCGCCTGCGGGATCGGATGATCCGGGCCAACGAGGAGATCCGGTGGGTGCCCGAGCACATCCGGGAGGGCCGGTTCGGGAACTGGCTGGAAAACCTCACGGACTGGGCCCTTTCACGGGAGCGGTACTGGGGCACGCCGCTCCCCGTGTGGATCTGCGGGCGCTGTGACCACCGGCACTGCGTGGGCAGCATCCAGGAGCTGCGGGAGATGAGTGTGCGGCTGCCGGAGCGGTTCGAGCTCCACCGGCCCTACGTGGACGAGGTGGTGCTGCGCTGCCCTCGGTGCGGTGGAGAGATGCGGCGGGTACCGGACGTCATCGATGTGTGGTTCGACTCCGGAGCCATGCCCGTGGCTCAGTGGCACTACCCCTTCGAGAACCGGGAGGTCTTCGAGCGGTCCTTTCCCGCGGACTACATCTGCGAGGGCATCGATCAGACCCGGGGGTGGTTCTACAGCCTGCACGCCATCGCGGTGATGCTGTACAACCGGCCCGCCTTCCGGAACTGCATCTGTCTGGAACTGGTACTGGATGAGAAAGGCGAGAAGATGAGCAAGAGCCGGGGCAACGTCATCGACCCCTGGACCATCATCCACCGTTCCGGTGCGGATGCCCTGCGGTGGTTCTTCTTCTCCGTGAGCCCGCCCGGGATGCCCAAGCGACTCAGCGTGGCCGCGGTGGAAGAGGTGGTGCGGCGGTTCTTCCTTACCCTGTGGAACACCTACGTCTTCTTCACCACCTATGCGAGCCTGGACGGCTTCGATCCGCTGCGCACCCCCGCTCCGCCCGTGGAGCGGCGGCCCGCCCTGGACCGGTGGCTGCTGTCGCGGTTGGTGGAATTGGGGGGTACCGTCACGGACGCCCTGGAGAACTACAACCCCACGGACGGAGCTAGGGCCATCGAAGCCTTTGTGGAGGACCTCTCCAACTGGTACGTGCGCCGCGGCCGACGCCGGTACTGGAAGTCCCAGGACGATGAGGACAAGTGGGCCGCCTACCACACCCTCCACACCGCCCTCGTCACCCTGGCCAAGCTCATGGCGCCGTTTGCGCCCTTCCTCGCAGAGGAGCTCTATCAGGGCCTCGTACGGGCAGTGGACCCCCGCGCTCCCCTCAGCGTGCACCTGTGCGACTGGCCGGAGGTGGAGATGCGCCTGCGGGATCAGGAGCTGGAGGCTGCCATGGAAAAGGCGCGGGAGCTCGTTCGGCTGGGGCGGGCAGCCCGCAGCCGGGCCGGCATCCGGGTCCGACAGCCCCTCCCCGCGCTTCTCGTGGTAGCACCCTCCGCGCACGTGGCGGGACTTGCCGGGCTCGTGGACTTGGTGGCGGACGAGCTGAATGTGAAGGAAGTGCGGTTCGTGGAGGAAGCTAGTCGATACGTCCTCTACGAAGTGCGACCCCGGTTCGACCGCTTGGGCCCCCGGTTCGGGCCCAGGGTGCAGGCCATCACCTCCGCCCTCGCCTCCCTCGGCCCCGAGCTGGCAGAGGCCGTGGCCCGACAGGGGCGGGCCGCCCTCACGCTGAACGGCGAGACCGTGGTGCTGGAAACGGAGGACTTGGAGATCCGACCTCGGGAGCGGGAGGGGTTCGTGGCGGAGGCAGGCTCAGGGGTCGTGGTGGTTCTCGATACCCGCCTCACACCGGAGCTCGTCCAGGAGGGGCTGGTGCGGGAACTGGTGCACCACGTGCAGCAGCTCCGCCGGGATGCGGGGCTAGCGGTGAACCAGCGAGTCGAGCTGTGGGTGGAGGCCGCTGGGGAGGTGGCGGAAGCGGTGAGGGCCTATCGGGAGACCCTGGCCATGGAGGTGCTGGCGGTCCGGGTGGAGCTGGGCCCGGGGGAGGGGGTTACCCGGGAGCTTCGGTTGGACCGTGGCCCCGTGCGGATCGCCCTCCGGCCTGTGGGATAAGCTGGATTGACCTCCGGGTCCCCATGCTACAATGGGGCTCTCGGGGCGCACAGCGCCCCTTGCGAAGGCTCGGGTGAGGGAGGAAGGGATGCCGTTGACGGTCGGGGTCCTGGGGGGAATGGGCCCTCGGGCAACCGCGGACTTCTTCTGGAAGCTCATCGAACTCACCCCCGCGCAGCGGGACCAGGACCACCTCCGGGTACTCGTGGAGAGCAACCCGCGGATCCCGGACCGCTCCGCGTTTATCCTGGGGGAGGGAGAGGACCCGACGCCGTGGCTGGTGGAGGCCGCCCAGAGGTTGGAGGCCGCGGGTGCGGACTTCCTGGTGATCCCATGCAATACGGCACACTATTTCCTGGAAGTCATCCGTGGCAGCGTGGGGATCCCCGTCCTGGACATCACGGAGGCCGTGGCGGAAGCATCGGTTCGCACGGTCCCGGACTTGGTCACCGCGGGGCTGCTAGCGACCACGGCCACCGTCCACACCCGCCTCTACCACCGGACCTTTGCCCGGCGGGAGGTACGGGTGGTGGTTCCCGAGAGAGCGGAGCAGGAGATTGTGGATCGGGCGATCTACTCGGTAAAAGCGGGGGATCTAGGACCAGGAGTACGGGAGGCCGTCCGGCGGGTGGGGCTTGGCTTGGTGGCCCGGGGGGCCCAGGCCATTGTGCTGGGCTGTACCGAGATCCCTCTCGTGGTGGATCCGGAGGAGTGGCCGGTTCCGGTCCTCGACTCGACCCGGGCCCTGGCCCAGACCGCGGTGCGCACCGCGCTCTCCACCTCGCGGGAAGGGGACGAACCCGTGGCACGTTCCCAAAAGGGGCGGTAGGGGCCCGCATTCAGAGAGGGAGGTTGTATGGCAAAGGCGAGGAAGGTGGCAAAGAAGCAAGCCTCCAGGAAGACCGTGCGCCGACTCCCGGCAAAGCCGAAGAAGATGGTGCTCCGCCGGAAGCGGTTGATCGCTCCGGGAGCGGGCACAGGGACGAGGGCGGGTGCCTCGGGAGGAGCCGTCGCGCCCGAACCCAAGCCTGAGATGGCCTTCCCTGTTGGCGTCCCTGCAGGGCCCGCGACGGGTGCCGAGCCCCGGAAGGCCAGCCAGCCCCTCACGGAGCGCGACTCCCAGGAGTTCCGGGCGATGCTTCTGGCGGAACGGGACCGTCTGCTCCGGGAGCTGGCTGCGATGGATCGCCAACTCCGGCAGGTGGAGGAGCTGGGCTTGGTGGAACAGTCCTCAGAGGACGACTACGGGGACGTGGCTGCGGAGGCGGTAGAGCGGGAAAAGGGGTTTGCCCTGGAAACTTCCGTCCAGGGCATGCTCCGCATGGTGGAGGATGCCCTTCGCAAGCTGGATGCCGGGCAGTACGGCATCTGCGAGCGGTGCGGGCAATCTATCGATGTGGAGCGGTTGCGGGCCCTGCCGTTTGCGAGGCTGTGCATCCGGTGCAAGACCGAGGAGGAACGGGAGCGACACCAGGCCCGCTGGACGTGAGGGAACGGATGGGTCCGGACCGGGTCGGGGCGGTGCTCCTCGCCGCCCTGGCTGTCCTGGTGGCCCTCCTGGACCAGCTGGCGAAGCATGCGGTGATGCAGATCCTCTCCTTCGGAGAGACCCTCCCTGTTCTGCCCCCGCTGCTTCGCATCACCCTCCATCGGAACACGGGGATCGCCTTCGGACTCCTGGGCGGTGCCAATGCCCTCGTGGGCATCCTCGCGGCCCTCACCGCCCTCCTCCTGCTTGCCTTCCACCGGGATCGGTGGGCCGTGGACCGGGCAGTCCTGGTGGGGCTTGGGCTCGTGGTAGGCGGGGCGGTGGGGAACCTGCTGGATCGGGTGCGGTGGGGATACGTGGTGGATTTCATCGAGCTCCCCTACTGGCCCATCTTCAACCTGGCGGACGCCTGCATCGTCGTGGGCGGAGGGCTGCTGGCCCTGCGGGCGGTTCGCTCGGTCCAGGGAGGGCGTTAGGGCGGGGTGGCGGCGCACCTCGGGAACCTGCACCGGATCACGGTGGAGTCGGAGGCCATGGGCGTCCGGCTAGATGTGTACCTCGCACGCCGCCTGCTCCTCAGCCGCTCCCGCATCCAGCAGCTCATCGAGGCGGGGGAGGTCCGGGTCCATGGCCGGATCGTGCGGCCCAGCTATCGGGTCCGGACGGGGGACGAAGTGGAGGTCCGCTTGCCGCCCCCCGAGCCCGTGGCGCTTGTCCCAGAACCCCTCCCCGTGCGGATCCTGTACGAGGATGGGGACCTGGCGGTGGTCGACAAGCCCGCGGGGATGGCGGTGCACCCCGGTGCGGGTCGGACCCGGGGCACCTTGGTGAATGCTCTCCTGGCGTGGCTGGACCGGCTTTCCGGAATCGGCGGGGAGCTGCGGCCGGGGATCGTCCACAGACTGGACAAGGACACCTCGGGCCTGCTGGTGGTGGCGAAGCACGATGCGGCCCACACGGCCCTCGCCTCCCAGTTCGCCCGCCGTACGGCCCGACGCACCTATCTGGCTCTCCTGCGGGGGGAAGTCCCGTGGGATGAGAAGACGGTCTCTGCTCCGATCGGTCGGCACCCCGTGCGGCGGAAGGAGATGGCGGTGATCCCCACCGGCCGACCTGCCACCACCCACTTTCGGGTGGTGGAGCGGTTCCCAGGCTACACCCTGGTGGCCTGCCAGCTGGAGACCGGGCGGACCCACCAGGTCCGGGTGCACGCCAGGCACATGGGGTATCCTGTAGCCGGAGATCCGGTGTACGGAATGCGGGGAGAGCTGGGGTTGGGGCGACAGTTCCTGCACGCGTCCGAACTGGTCTTCCTCCACCCACGGACTGGCCAGCGGCTGGTGTTCACCTCGGAGCTGCCGGAGGATCTGCAGCAGGTGTTACAGACCCTGAGGGAAAAGGAGAAGTGAAGCGATGCGGATGCGGCAGAAAGCCCGAGTCATGGATCCGCAGGCCATCTCCCGCGCCCTGGTGCGGATCGCCCATGAGATCCTGGAGCGGAACCGGGGGACGAGCACCCTGGCGCTCGTGGGCGTCCGCACGAGGGGGGATGTCCTCGCCCGAAGGCTTGCGGAGGCCATCGAGCGGATCGAGGGAGTGCGGGTGCCTGTGGGTGTCCTGGACATCACCCTGTACCGGGACGACCGCGACCGCCACGCCGCGGCTCCCACGGTCCAGCGCACCGACGTTCCCTTCTCTGTGGCAGGGCGGGACATCGTGCTCGTGGACGACGTGCTGTACACGGGGCGCACGGTCCGGGCAGCCCTGGACGCTCTCATGGACCTGGGGCGTGCCGCCTCCATCCAGCTGGCGGTCCTGGTGGACCGGGGACACCGGGAGCTCCCCATCCGGCCGGACTACGTGGGGAAGAACCTGCCGACCTCCTCCCGGGAGCGGGTGACGGTGCGCCTGGTGGAGACCGATGGGGTGGATGAGGTGGTGATCGAGGAGCCCGTGGAGGCTGCCGAACCGGAATCCCAGCCGTCGTGACCCCGCTCGCACCCCTCCGGCACCGCGACTTCCGGCTCCTCTGGATCGGCCTGTTGGTCTCCAACACCGGCTCGTGGATGCAGTTCGTGGCCACGGGGTACCTCGTAGACCGCCTTACCCTCTCGCCCGTGTATCTGGGCTTGCTGGCCCTGGCCCAGGCCATCCCCAGACTCCTGTTCGCTCCCCTCGGAGGGGTGGTGGCGGACCGGGTAGATCGACGGACCCTGCTGGTGTGGACCAACCTCCTGCTCGCGGCAAGCGCCCTGCTGCTGACGGTGCTCACCGCCACCGGCCGCGCCACCGTGTGGCACGTGATCCTCCTGGGCGGCCTCAACTCCCTTCTCATGTCCTTCGACATGCCCGCCCGTCACGCCATGGTTCCGGAGCTGGTGGACGAAGAGGAGGTGCTACAAGCGGTGACCCTGAACTCCGTGGCCTTCAACGGCGCGGGTGTGCTCGGTCCTTCCCTGGGCGGGGTGGTGATCGCATGGGCGGGGGAGGCCGTCTGCTTCGCGGTGAATGCCCTCAGCTATGGGGCGGTGGTGGCCGCGGTGTTGCGGATGCAGGTTCTGGGCCAGGTGTCCGCATCCGGCTCCGTATCGGAGGAGCTCTTAGACGCCCTCCGCACCCTCCGGGAGGACCGAACGCTTCTAGGGGTCCTCGGGGCGGTGGCGGTCCTCAACTTCTTCGGCCGGCCGTACTTCCGCCTCATGCCTGCCTTCGCCCGGGAGGTGCTGCACGCGGACGCCGCGCAGCTGGGTGTGCTGCAGGCCGCCCCCGGGCTCGGGACCGTGTTCTCCGCGTGGTACGTGGCTCGCTTTGGAGGGGGACCTCCCCACCGGCTGTTGATCTCCTCCGCGGCGCTGTTCGGCCTCAGCGTCTTGCTCTTCGCCCTCTCCGCGCACCCCTGGCTGTGCATGGGGTTTCTCGTGGCTTCGGGTCTGTTTCAATCCGCGGCCATGGCCGCGGCCAACACGCTCCTGCAGACCCGGGTGGATCCCCGGATGCGGGGCCGGGCCATGGGGCTGTACTCCGTGACCGCCTTCGGCATGTTCACCCTGGGGACCTTTCCCATGGGGCTATTGAGCGCGGCCATAGGAATCTCCCACGCCCTCGCCCTGGGCGGGGTCCTCACGGTGTTCCTGATCCTGGCCTTGGGGCGCGGACTGGCCACCGGGAACCGTTGAGGCATCCGATGGACGAGGGTGGCGTCTGGGTGCGCCCGGCCTCCCCGCGGGATCGGGGGGCGGTGGCGGAGATCCTCACGAGCGGCTTTCTGGAGAAGTTCTCCCGGATCTTCGGGCCAGACCCGCATCGGATCGCCCGCCTCCTCGCGGACCTGCCCTCCTCCGGGCAGGTCTTCGTGGCGGAGGTGGGCGGGAGGGTGGTGGGGACCCTTACCCTCGTCCTGGAATCCTCCCCCCCGGCTCCCCTCTGGCCCGTGTTGCGGCGGCATCTCCCCTTTCTCCGAGCGCTGTGGGCGCTGGTGCTTCTCTCCTTGACGGGAAGTGCGGCACCGGGTCCGGACACCGCGCTCATCGAGGCGGTGGCGGTTCTTCCCCAGGCGCGGAGACGGGGCGTGGGTCGGGCCTTGATGCACCGGGCCCTTCTGGAGGCCCAGCGGGTGGGGAAGCGGCGGGCGGCCCTCTATGTGGTGGAGGAGAACCTGCCCGCCCTCCGGCTCTACGAGTCTCTGGGGTTCCGGATGGAGCGGCGCGTGCCGCTCGTGATGGGCCGGTTCCTCTTCGGAGCTCCGCGCCTTGGGTACATGACGCGGGCGCTGGGGTCTTAGCTCACTCCTCCGGGGCGGAAAGCGGTTGCCGCTGGAGAACAGGGATCGTTTCCCCGTTGGGGAGTCGGTGCTCCCGCACCTCGAAGTCCTGATAGATGTGCGGGGCCAAGGGCCGGGCCACCTCCGTGAAGATCCGGACCGCTACCTCCCGGATCTCCGCGTCCGCATGCGGGCTTCCCCGCTTCTCGAAGAACTCCCGCCAGGCCCGGTGGTTCCCGGTGATCACGATGTGGGTCTCCGTCATGTTCGGGAGCACGCACCGGGCAGCCTCCCGGGCCCGCTTCCGCCGCATGCGGCGATCCGCAAGGCCCTCCAGCTTCCGCTGGGCGAGCCGCACCAGACGCGCATAGGCCTCCTGCGTCTTCCGGTGCACCTCCTCCAGAATGGCTAGGGCCTCCGGATCGTCCCGGAACAGGGGAGGGACCACCACCGCCGCGTGCTCCTCGTCCACGAACCGCTGGGAGAGCTGAGAGTAACTGAAGTGCCGGTGACGGACCATCTCATGGGTGAAGGAGCGGCTCACCCCCGTGAGGACCACCGTGAAACCCGCGTGCTCCAGGACGGAGAAATGGCCCTGCGCGAGGATGTTGCGGAGGTAGTCCTCGTTCCGCGCTGTGGCGGGGTTGGGACGATGCCAGCTCTGGTAGCACAGTCGCCCCGCGAACTCCGCTAAGACCTCCGCGTCCCGCGAGGAGGTGGTCTCCCAGACCCGCCACGGGACTTGGTCCCACGCGTTCAGCACGAACCGGGTCTCCGCCACAAGATGGATCCGCAACCGGGCGATGGACAATCCGGACGACCCCTCCATGGTCCCCCCGTGCTTCCGTGTGGTGGTGCTCCCTTCCATTTTAGGTCGGCCATGAGGATCGAGGAGCTCTGGTATGATCTTGCCGGAGGTGGAGCCGTGATCCTGTTCTGGCTTGCGGTGCTTTGCGTTCTCCTGCTGGTCTACGGAATGGTGATGGTGGCGGGTCTGTTTGACCTCACCTCCTTCCTCCCACGCCATCACCCCCTGCGCCGCCTCACCCTCCTGGCAGCCCGGCCCTTCCGGGGAGGCGGTCCGGACGAGGAAGCGGTGGACGAGATGAGCCGCCGGCTTCGGGGAGGCCCCGGGGCCTGGCCGGTGGGGTGACAGGACATGGGAGCTTGCCTCCTCCGCACTGCCAATGGGGAGAGCCGCCCGGACGTAACCCTTGCCCGTATCCGGGAAGTTCTCCTGGGATACGTTCCGCGGACGGTCGAAGACCCCTCCCTGCGGCTGAGCGCAGTCCTGATCCCCCTGTACGAGGCGCAGGGGGAGGTATGGGTGTTGCTCACCCGGCGCACGGACCGGGTGGCGGTGCACAAGGGCCAGATCTCGTTTCCGGGGGGAGCGGTGGAGGAGGGGGACCCGGACGCGCTCCACGCGGCCCTTCGGGAGACGGAGGAGGAGTTGGGGATCCGGCCGGAAGACGTGGAGGTGCTGGGACAGGTGGACGATGAGCGCACCGTGGTCTCCGGGTTCCTCATCCGGCCGTTCGTGGGCCGGATTCCCCATCCGTATCCCCTCCGGCCCGCGGAGGCGGAGATTGCGGAGGTGATCCGCATTCCCCTCACGCTTTTCCTGGATCCTCGCGCGGTGGAGATCCGGGGGGATCCCTCCGGCAGGCCACAGTACTTCTACCGGTATCGGGGACACGTGGTGTGGGGAGCCACGGCCCGCATCATCCGGCATTTCACCTCGCTGCTGGTAGGAGACGGATGAAGCTGGCGGTGCTCTCCGACATCCACGGGAACCTCCCGGCCCTCCAGGCGGTGGCCCGGGAGCTCGCGGGGGTACCGGGCCTCCAGCAGGTGTTGGTGGGCGGGGACCTGTGCTTTGGGGGCCTCGAGCCCGCCCAGTGCCTGGACTTCGTCCGGGACCACGGGTACGCGGCCATCCTCGGCAACACGGACGCCATCCTCGTGGAGGCCGCCCGGGACCCGGAATCCCAGGAAGCGGACGACCTCCTCGCGTGGACCCTAGCCCAGCTCAACGACGACCACCTCCTCTATCTTGCGGATCTGCCCTTTCACCTCCGGATGGTCCCGGAGGAGGGACATGACCTGTACCTGGTGCACGCCACCCCCTGGAGCGTGGAGGAGCCGGTGCTTCCCGATGCTCCGGAGGAGGTGGTGCGCCGCATCTTCGAGGAAGCGGGGGCACGCCTGGTGGTGTACGGACACGTCCACAAGCAGTACCGGCGCACCTGGCAGGACCGCCTCCTCGTCAACCCGGGATCCGTAGGGTTTCCCCTGGACGGCGATCCCCGGCCCGCCTACGCCATCTTCACCTGGGATGGTGCTTGGCACGTGGAGCTGCGCCGGGTCTCGGAGGGCTACGACCCCGAACAGGTAGCCCTGCGGTACCGGTCCGCCCACGCCCGCGGGGAGGTGTGGGCCGAGCGCATCCGCACGGGGCGACCGTGATCTCGCGCCCCGACTACCACACCCACCTGGAGAACGTGGGGCTCCATTGGGAGGCCCTGGTGCGCTTGGTGGAGGCGGCCCTTCGGGTGGGGGTTACGGAGATCGGGCTCACGGAGCACGCCCACAACTTCGTGCAGTGCCGCACCATCTACCCCTCGGACAACACGTGGGTCCACGCCCGGGATGTGCCCGAGCGCCGGAACTGGGACTTCGATGCCTACGTGCGGTTGCTGGATCGCGCGCGGGCCGAGGGTCTGCCGGTGAAGGCAGGGATGGAGTGGGACTACTGTCCGGGATACGAGCGGGAGCTGGAGCGATGGATCCGAGCCTACGACTGGGACTTCACCCTGGGCGGGGTACACTGGCTGCGGGGCCGGGACGGGGGCTGGTGGGGGTTTGACATCCCGGACCAGCGGGCGGAGTGGGAGAACCGCTCCGTGGACGAGGTGTACGCGGAGTACTTCCGGTTGCTCGCGGAGGCCGCCCGGACAGGGCTCTTCGATGTCCTTGCCCATCCGGACGTGGTGAAGGTGTTCGGCCACCGGCCCAAAGGGGACCCCCTCCCCTGGTACGAGGAGGCCGCCCAGGCCATGGCCCGGGCGGGCGTGTGCGCGGAAGTGAGCACCGCGGGACTGCGCAAACCCGTAGGGGAGCTGTATCCCGCGGAGGGATTCCTCAGGGTCCTCCACCGGTGGCGGGTCCCCATCGTCACCAGCTCCGATGCCCACCTTCCCGAACATGTGGGCTACGCCTTCGACCGGGCCGAGGCCGCGGCTCAGGCGGCAGGGTACCGCACCCGGTGCGTCTTCACCCGTCGCAAGCGGAGCGAGGTTCCGATCCGGTTTGCGAACGTATGATCGCATTTTGTTCGATCGAACGCACGTCGCCTGTTGACACCCCCCTCCCCCTGGTATACTGACCTCCGGAACCCCACGGCCCCCTGGAGCTGGCCATGTCGGGCCCCAAGGAGGAACTCTTCCCCATCGGCATCGTGTCCCTGTTGACCGGATTGCGTCCCTCTACCCTTCGGAGGTGGGAAGAGCGGGGGCTTGTGGCCCCGGTCCGGAGCGGCCGGAGGAGGCTACGGCTCTATTCCTGGCGGGACATCGAGCAGATCCGGCTCCTGCGGCACCTTATGGAGACGGAGGGACTCTCGCCCCTCCAGGCCAGGGCCGCGATCCAGGAGGGCTGGCCCCGGTTCACCGGGTGGGAGCAGGGTTTGTGGCGGAACCGACCTCCCCGGAGAGGGGGGAACCGGATCGCGGTAGTCCCGGTCTGTGCGGTAGGGGGGGAGGAGTCCGGGCCGTAGGGAGCGAAGAGAATTCGGGGGAGATCGGAGCGGGTGGCTCGGACGCTCCGGTCGCTTCCGAGCGGGCACGCCGGAGGGTGTGCCCGCTTCGTTTACCCTCCCGCGGCCCCCGCGAGGTATGTGGTGGCGACCTCCGGAGCCATGGGACGGGCCACGGCGAACCCCTGCGCGTACTCGAATCCCATGACCGCCAGAGCCTCGAGAGCCTCCGGGTTCTCGACCCCCTTGACCACCACGGAGATCTGCCGGTCCTGCACGGTCCTGACTAGGTGGCGGAGGGCTTGCTGGCGCTCTGGGGTGGTGGAGATGGCTTCCCAGGGAACCTTCAGGGACCGGACTGGAAGCCGCTCCAGGAGCTCCTGGAGGGGGACGTCTTGGAAATCGTCCACGTGCACGCCCGTAGGCAGCGTTCCAATCCGCTCCAGCACCTCCGGAGAGCAGGTGATCAGGACGCGCTCTGGGATCTCCAGCCGGAGGGCTTGCGGGGTGGCCTGGGCTGCCTGTAGGGCGGCGGTTATGTGGTCGAGGAGCTGGGGGTCTTGGAGCTGGGAGGCGGAGAGGTTCACGCTCACCACCAGCTCCCGGTTCGGGAACCGCCTCGTCCACTCGTGGAGCTGCTGGCAGGCTTCCCGGAGCACCCACGCGCCGAGCGCACTCCCCAGCCCCGCACGTTCCGCGGCGTCCAGGAAGTCCGAGGGCAGCAGCAGGCCGCGCTGGGGGTGGTTCCAGCGGATCAGGGCCTCCATCTCCACCGGGAAGCGGTCCCGCAGGCGCACCACGGGCTGGTAGTGGAGGACGAACTCCCTCCGCTCCAGGGCACGCCGCAGGTCCGCCTCCCCGTGCAGCTGACGCACGACCTCCAGGTGCATGGACTCCTCGAAGTACCGGTACCGGTTGCGGCCCGCGGCCTTGGCCCAGTACATGGCCGTGTCCGCCTCCCGGAGCAGGTCCTCCGGCTTCCGGGTCCCGTCCCCTAGGGAGATCCCGACGCTGGCGGTCACGTACACCTCCTCCCCTCCGAGGGCAAAGGGAGGGTGGACGGCCGCGAGAATCCGCTCCGCGATCCGGGCCGCATCCGCGGGATCCTGCACCTCCGCAACCACCACGAACTCGTCTCCCCCAACCCGTGCCAGGGTGTCCGCGGCCCTGAGGCACTCCCTGAACCGCCGGCCGGCCTCGATCAAAAGGGCGTCTCCCTCCGCATGCCCCAGGCTGTCGTTGACGAGCTTGAACCGGTCCAGGTCCACGAAGAGCACCGCCACCCGGTTCCCGGCCCGCTGGGCACGCTCCAAGGCCTGCTGGAGCCGATCCAGGAGGAGGGTGCGGTTGGGGAGATCCGTGAGGGCGTCGTGCAGGGCCAGGTGCGCAAGCCGCTGTTCCATGCGCTTGCGTTCCGTGATGTCCACCCCATAGCCGATGAGCCGGACCACCTCCCCCTGTGCATCGAGGACCGGGCAAACGCGCCGCAGGTACCACCGCTCCTCCCCGGATGCGGTGGGAACCACCTCCTCGTACTCCAGGACCCGCTTCTCCTCCATGGCCCTGCGCAGAATCTCCTGCCTCCGGGTAGCCAGGGCAGGATCGCGCCCCTTGCGGCGGCAGTACTCGTAGTCATCCTTCCCCACGATCCACTGCCGGACCTCCGGGTCCCGGATGGCGGAGGGGTTCACGTACACGTACCGGAGTTGCGGATCGAACACCGCGATGTCCGTCTGCACGTGGTGAAGGATTTCCTCGTAAAAGGCCCGCTGCGCTTCCACTTCCCGCGCGGCGGCCCGGGCCTGCTCGTGAAGCCGCGTGCTGTGGAGAACCAGGGAGGCCATATGGGCGAACTGTGTAAGGGTCGCCACCTCCTCCTCCGTGAAGGGGTCGTGGGGATCCTCCCGGGCCAAGTTCAGAACGCCCATTACTTCCCCCTGCAGGACGATGGGGACCCCCATCGAGTGGTACACCCGGTGAAACCTCGGATCCGGAAGGCGACCTGGCCAGTGCGGATAGTTCTCCACCACCAGGGGTAACCCCGTCTCCCACACCCGGCCCGCAAGCCCCTGTCCTCTGGGGATCTGCAGGGGCTCCAGCTGCGTCCACCGCACGTTCCCAAGGGCCACCCGGCACCGCAGAACCTCTCCCTCCACCAGGAAGAGGTTGCAGTGGGGGGTCCGCAGCAGCTCGCAGGCGCCTTGGGCGATGGCCTCCAGCAACCCCTTGAGCTCCAGATCCTGGAGGAGGCCCTGCGTGACCCGGTGCAAGGTCTCCAGGAGGCGGGCCCGCTGCTGGAGCCGGGCCTCCGCCTCACGCCTCCGCTGTACTTCCTCCTGGGCCGCTTGATAGAGGGAGGCGTTCTGGAGAACTAGGGAGGCGAGCTCCCCGAACCGTTCCATCAGGGCCAGATCTTCGGGAGTAAAGGGCGGGTCCTTATCCCGGGCCACCACCACTACCCCCCGCACCTCTTGCCCCACCACCAGGGGGATCCCCACCGCGTGGCGGGTGAA
>JANXCW010000006.1:0-120837 GCA_025059775.1 Armatimonadota bacterium | reverse complement strand
TTCCCTGTCTCCCACACCCGGCCCGCAATGCCTTTGCCCCTCGGCATCCGGAACCCGGTTTCCTGCATCCAACGCAGAGCCCCCAGGGCAACCCGACACCGGAGGTGGTCTCCTTCCACGAGGAAGAGGTCTCCGTGAGGGGTGTCCAGGAGCGCACAGGCCCGGCGGAGGATCTCCTCCAGCAGGGCCTGCACCTCGTGGCCCTGCAGAAGGCCCAGGGCCGTGGCGTGGAGGGCCTGTTGGACCTCCGTACGGCGTCGCAGAGCCTCCTCGGTCCGGCGGTGCATCCAGGAGACCCGGAAGAGCAGTTCGGACAGGAGAACCACGGTGAACCCCAGCCCGAAGAAGGCCACGAGGGCATCCGAAGCGTTGGGCGCCTTGAGGGAGATGCCGAGGAGGGTGGCCGCGGCGGTCTGGGGGAGGAGGGCGAGGTAGGTCCGGCGCTCACACAGAACGGCCGCCAGGAGCACCGGCCCGGTCAGGATCACCGCGAAGGAGTAAGGCGCCCCCTTCCAGATCCCCAGACTCAGCAGGGCGCACAGGGCCGTGTGCCCCACCAGGATGGGCACACGGCGCTTCTGGCACCAACTGGCTACCTGGACTTGCCCGCGCATCCTACCCATGGGATAAGCAAGATGGGTGCCGTGGCCGTATAATGGGCTTAACGATGCGGCGGATCTACCTGGACCATGCCTCCACGACCCCCCTCGACCCCCGGGTCCTAGAGGCTATGCTACCGTATTTTTCCGAGCGATTCGGCAACGCGTCGAGCGTGCATGTCCTCGGACAGGAGGCCCGGGCCGCGGTGGACGAGGCCCGCTCGATCCTGGCCAGGGCCCTGGGGGCCCAGCCCTCGGAGGTGGTCTTCACCAGCGGAGCCACGGAAGCGAACAACTGGGCCATCCTCGGAGTCGCGTGGGCCAATGAGGGGCGGGGGAGGCACATCGTCACGAGCGCGATAGAGCACCACGCGGTGCTGGAGCCCTGTCGGTTCCTGGAGGAACGGGGGTGGGAGGTCACGTACCTGCCCGTGGACCGGTACGGCCGGGTGGGCCCGGAGGATGTGCGACGGGCGATCCGGGACGACACGGTGCTGGTATCCGTGATGCACGCGAACAACGAGATCGGGACCCTGCAGCCCATCCCGGAGATCGCCCGCATCTGCCGGGAGCGGGGGGTCCTGGTCCATACGGATGCCACCCAGTCCTTCGGTGCCATGCCCCTGCAGGTGGACGAGCTGGGCGTAGACCTCCTCTCCGCAAGCGCCCACAAACGGTACGGTCCTAAGGGCGTGGGGCTGCTGTACGTGCGGAAGGGGACCCGCATCGCGCCTCTTCTGCGGGGTGGGGCTCAGGAGCGGGGCAGACGTGCGGGCACGGAGAACGTCCCAGGAATTGTGGGGTTTGGCCGGGCCGTGGAGATCGCCCTCCGGGAGCGGGAGGCGGAGCAGGCGCGGGTGCAGAGGCTGCGGGACCGGCTCATCCAGGGGCTCCTTCGGATCGAATCCGCCCACCTCAACGGGCACCCCACGGAGCGGCTTCCCAATAACGTGAACGTCTCCTTCGAGGGCACCGATAGCGAGACCCTGCTGGTGAACCTGGACCTCGCGGGCATCGCCGCCAGTAGCGGCTCCGCCTGCACCGCGGGGAGCTTAGAGCCCTCCCACGTGCTCCGTGCCATCGGCCTTCCGGAGGGACTGGCCCGGGGGACCGTGCGGTTTACCCTGGGCCGGTGGACCACGGAGGAGGAGGTGGAGGAAGCTCTCCTGGCCACGGAGGAGGCGGTGGCCCAGGTCCGCCGGGTCTCCGGCTGGGGGAAGCGACGGCCCGCGGGAACTCGGCGTTGATTCCGGGGCCCGGGTCTGCCATCATCAAGCAGGAAGGCGGGCTCGCGGTAGGCCTGCGGAGGAGGAAGCACCGGAGCCGGGAGCGTTCGGGCACCCGGCGTTTTTGTGGAGATGGGCGAGTACATTCCCGTCCTGGTGCATCTGGCGATCTCCTTGGGGCTCGCGGTGGGACTTCTGGTGCTCCACGCGCTCCTGGGCGGCCGCTACCCCACTCCCGAGAAGCTGGAGGCGTACGAGAGTGGGGTGTGGCCCATGGGATCTGCCCGGGAGCGGGTGCCTGTGCGCTACTACCTCATCGCCATGCTCTTCATCCTGTTCGACGTGGAGGCGGTGTTCCTGTATCCGTGGGCCCTGGTGCTCCGGGACCTGGGAGCCCCCGCCCTGTGGGCAGGCCTCGTGTTCATCGCCCTGCTGGGGCTGGGCTACGCCTATGAGTGGGCGAGAGGAGGGCTGGAATGGCAAGAGTAGACCTGGACGCGGAAGTGGAAGGACTCCGGCGCAACGTGCTCACCACCACCGTGGACCGCATGCTGGCCTGGGCACGCAGCTCCTCCGTGTGGCCTGTGCAGTTCGGGCTCGCGTGCTGTGCCATCGAGATGATCGCCACCACCACCAGCAAGTTCGACATCGCCCGGTTCGGGATGGAGGCCTTCCGGGCCTCCCCCCGCCAGTCGGACCTCATGATCGTGGCAGGCCGGGTAAGCCAGAAGATGGCACCCGTGCTGCGGCACATCTACGAACAGATGCTGGAGCCCAAGTGGGTCATCGCCATGGGCGACTGCGCCAGCTGCGGGGGGGTGTACAACAACTACGCTCTGGTGCAGGGCGTGGACAAGGTGGTTCCCGTGGACGTGTACGTGGCCGGCTGCCCCCCACGCCCCGAGGCCCTGCTGTACGGCCTCATGAAGCTCCAGGAGAAGATCCGGGAGCAGGGCAAGCTGGGAACCCTCCGACGCACGACACCGGTCCGGGTGGGGTAGGATGGCCCAGCAAGCGGACCTTGCCCCCGTGCAGGCCTTCCTCCAGGAGCGCCTGGGAGAAGGGGTGCTTGCGGTGCACCGGTTCCGGGGAGACGCCACGGTTCTCGTGCGGCCTGAATGCATCCTGGATGCCCTCGCGGCGGTGAAGGGGGATCCCTGGCGGTTCGAGGTGCTCATCGACCTCACGGCCTGGGACCGGTATCCCACGGAGCCCCGGTTCGAGGTGGTCTACCACCTCCTGAGCCTGAGCCGACGAGAGCGGCTGCGCCTGAAGACCCGGGTCTCCAGCTCCGATCCCGTGCTCCCCACGGCCATTCCCCTCTTCGCGGGCGCCAACTGGTTCGAGCGGGAGCTGTGGGATCTGTTTGGGATTCGATTTGCGGGACATCCAGACCTCACCCGGATCCTCCTGCCGGACGACTGGGAAGGGCACCCCCTCCGGAAGGACTACCCCCTCACGGAGGAGCCCGTGGAGTTCAAGGGGTACACCCCGAAGGTCCCCAGTGAGGTGATCCCGCACATACCGCCCCGCCGGAGGGAGGACCCGTGATCCAGCGGGAGACCCTCACCATCAACATGGGGCCGCAGCACCCCAGCACCCACGGGGTCCTGCGCCTGGTGCTGGAGCTGGAGGGGGAGGTGGTGGTCTCCTGCAGACCCGTGATCGGCTACCTGCACACGGGCATCGAGAAGGAGATGGAGTACCGCACCTATCACCAGAACATCACCCTAGTGGATCGCATCGAATACCTCAGCAGCTACCACGAGGAGTTCGCGTACTGTCTGGCGGTGGAGAAGCTCCTGGGCATCGAAGCGCCCCAGCGGGCCCAGTACATCCGGGTGATCATGGCGGAGCTCAACCGCATCGCAAGCCACCTGGTGTGGCTCGGGACGAGCGCCCTGGACCTCAACGTCACCAGCCTCCTCATGTACTGCTTCCGGGACCGGGAGGAGATCCTGGAGCTCTCGGAGATGGTGAGCGGGCAGCGCATGATGCCGGGATACTTCCGGATCGGTGGGGTCCAGGAGGACCTCCCGGAGGAGTTCTTCCCCAGGGTCCGGGTCTTCCTCGACGAATTCCCCCGGCGGCTCGACGAGTACGAGGCCCTGCTCACCCATAACCTCGTGTGGCGGCAGCGCAACGAGGGGGTGGCGGTGCTGCGGAGGGAGGATGCCCTGCGCTACGGGGTCACAGGGCCGGTGCTGCGGGGCTCCGGGATCCCGTACGATGTCCGCAAGGCGTTTCCGTACTCCTCCTATGAGGACTTCGAATTCGACGTCCCGGTCGGCAAGCATGGGGACGCCTACGACCGGTACCTGGTGCGGATGGAGGAGATGCGGCAATCGCGCCGCATCGTCCTGCAGGCCCTGGACCGGCTTCCGGACGGTCCGGTGCTCGTAGAGGACCGAAAGGTGGCCCTTCCGCCCCGGCGGGAACTCGTGCGGAGCATGGAGGCGGTGATCCACCAGTTCAAGCTGGTGAGCGAGGGGATCCATCCACCCAAGGGCGAGGTGTACGCCGCGGTGGAATCCCCCCGGGGGGAGAAGGGCTACTACCTCGTGTCCGACGGGTCCAATCGGCCCGTGCGGGTGCGGGTGCGCTCCCCCTCCTTCAGCAACCTCCAGGCCCTTCCCGTGATGGTGCAGGGGGGTATGCTGGCGGATGTGGTGGTGGCCATCGCCTCCATCGACATCGTGCTGGGAGACGTGGACCGGTGATGCTCTCGGAAGCGGCTCGGGAGGACATCCGGAGGCTTCTTTCCCGCTACCCCGTGGCGCGATCGGCCCTCATCCCGGCCCTGCTGCGGGCCCAGGAGGAGCTGGGGTGGGTGCCCCCGGAGGCGCAACGGGAGGTGGCGGAGCTGTTGGATCTGCCCGTGGAGGCGGTGGCGGAGGTGGCCTCATTTTACTCCCTGATCTTCACGGAGCCCGTGGGCGAGCGGGTGATCCAGCTCTGTACGAACGTCTCCTGTCTCCTGAACGGCGCGGAGGAGATCCGGCGCCACCTGGAGGAGCGCTTGGGGATCCGGCCGGGACAGACCACACCGGACGGCCGCTACACCCTTCGCATCGCGGAGTGCCTGGCGGCCTGCGAGCAAGCGCCCTGCATGATCGTGGACACCGAGCGCTACGGTCCTCTCACCCCGGAGCTCGTGGATCGCATCCTGTTCGGGAACGGAGGGGGACGGTGACGGAGCGGGTCCTGCTGCGCCACGTAGGGACTCCCGGGCAGGAGGACATCGAGACCTACCTGCGCCACGGCGGATACGAGGCCCTGCGCCGGGCCCTGCGGGAGCTCACGCCGGAGGACGTGGTGGAGATGGTGGACCGTTCGCAGCTGCGGGGGCGGGGGGGAGCGGGGTTTCCCACGGGCCGCAAGTGGAAGTTCGTGCCCAAAGACGCGCCCGTGAAGTACCTGGTGGTGAACGGGGACGAGGGGGAGCCGGGGACCTTCAAGGACCGGACCCTCATCGAGGGCGATCCGCACCTCCTGGTGGAGGGCGTGGCCCTCACCTGCTACGCGGTGGGGATCCGGAAGGCCTTCATTTACCTGCGGAGGGAGTTCTACCAGGGCTACCGGAAGCTAGAGCGCGCCATCGCCCAGGCCTACGAGCACGGATTTCTGGGGGAACGTATCCTGGGAACGGATTTCCACTGCGACATCGTGCTGCATCCCGGGGCCGGGGCGTACATCGCGGGCGAGGAGACGGCCCTGCTGGAGTCGCTGGAGGGCAAGCGGGCCATGCCCCGCCTCAAGCCCCCCTACTTCCCCGCGGTCATGGGGTTGTACAACCAACCCACGGTGCTCAACAACGTGGAGACCTTGTGCTGCATCCCCTGGATTGTGAAGTACGGACCGGAGTGGTGGCTCCAGCAGGGCCCCCCACAGCTGTATTCCGTGAGCGGACACGTGAACCGTCCCGGGGTCATCGAGGCCCCCTTGGGGACCACCGCCCGGGAGCTCATCGAGCGGGCGGGTGGGGTGCGGGGAGGCCGCCGGGTGAAGGCCTTCTATCCGGGCGGAACCAGCAGCCGGCCCCTGCGGGCGGAACACCTCGACGTCCCCCTCAACCACGAGTCCTTGGCCAGGTTGGGCTCCATGCTGGGAAGCGCCGCGGTGATCATCATGGACGAGACCACGGACATGGTCCGGGTGATCGCCCGGGTGTGCGCCTTCTACCGGGAGGAATCCTGCGGCAAATGCACGCCCTGCCGGGAGGGAACCCGGTGGGTGACCCAGATCCTGGATCGCATCCTGCACGGCCAGGGTCGCATGGAGGACCTGGACCTCCTGGAGAGCATCGCGAAGAACATGACGGGTACCTGCTTCTGTCCCCTGGGGGAGAGTGTGCCCCCAAGCCTCCGGGCGGGACTGGAGGATTTCCGGGACGAGTTCATCGCCTACATCGAGGGGGCGCGCGCGCCCGTGGAGATGCCGGTGCGGATCCGGGAGGGAATCCTGGCACCGGGTGGATAGCCCGAGCGGGAGTCGAGGGAAGCCATGGCCGATCCGGAATCGGTGACCCTGACGATCGATGGCCGTACGGTGACGGTGCCCCGGGGAACCACGGTGCTGCACGCCGCGGAGCGCCTGGGCATCGAGGTTCCCGTGTTCTGCTACCACGAGCGGATGCCGCCCCTTGGGGCGTGCCGCATGTGCTTGGTGCGGGTGGAGAGGATGCCGCGCCTGCAGACCGCCTGCACCCTGGAGGCCCAGGAGGGCATGGTGGTGTGGACGGAGGCGCCGGAGGTGGTGGAGGCCCGGCGGGCCATCCTGGAGTTCCTGCTCATCAACCACCCCCTCGACTGCCCCATCTGCGACAAGGGCGGAGAATGCCCCCTCCAGGACAACACCTTCAAGTACGGGCCGGGGGCAAGCCGGTTCGTGGAGCCCAAGCGCCACTTCCCCAAGGCAGTGCCCCTCAGCCCCGTGCTGACCCTGGACCGGGAGCGGTGCATCCTGTGCTGGCGATGCGTCCGGTTCGGGGAGGTGGTGGCTGGGGATCACGCCCTCAAGGGGCACGAACGGGGATACCTCACCCACATCGACGCTCCGCCCATCGCCCAGGAGAATCCCAGCAAGTTCATCGGGAACACCATCGCCATCTGCCCCGTGGGAGCCCTCACGAGCGGGGTGTATCGGTTCCGAGCCCGTCCGTGGGACAACCGCGCGGTTGCGGGCGTGTGCACGCATTGCGGCTTGGGGTGCGCGGTCTGGGTGGACGTGCGAGGTGGAGAGGTGGTGCGGATTCGCGCCCGGGAGCACCGAGCCCTCAACGACATCTGGCTGTGCGATCTAGGGTTCTTCGGGTACGACTACCTCCATCACCCCGATCGGCTGCGCACGCCTTACGTGCGGCGCGGGGACAGGCTGGAGCCCTGCAGCTGGGACGAGGCCCTGGAGCGGGTGGCGCATCGGCTGCGAGAAGCGGCACCGGAGGGCATCGGAGCCCTGGGCGGGGAGCGCCTCACCCTGGAAGAGGCCTACCTTCTGAGCCGCCTGGTGCGTACCCTGGGTTCCAACAACCTGGACTTCCGGGTGGACACCCTGTATCCCCTCCCCACCCGGGACTGGGCCTGGGGGATGGAGGGGGTGGAAGGCGGGGAGGTGACAGACCCGGATGGCCGCCAGCGGGGCCTCGCGCCCAGGCCCATCGGCGGCCCCGTGGACCAGCTGGATCTTGTTCGGACCTTGGTGCTCGTGGGCTGCGACCTCTCGGAGGAATACCCGGTGCTGTGGCTACGCGCCAAGCGCGCCCTGGACCGGGGCGCGAACGCGGTGGTCTTGGCGCCCAAGCGGCTGGAGATCGAGCGGTACTGCTCGCACCCCATCCTCCACCGGTACGGGCACGAGCACCGGCTGCTCTTTGCCCTGGCACGCCTGGTACGGGACCGGATGCCGCACCTTCCAAACGCGGAGGCCCTGGATGGAGTGGATGTGGACGCGGTAGCCCGGCAGGCGGGGGTTTCCGTGGAGGCCCTGGAGCGGGCCGCGGAGGCATTGCGGCAGGGACCCGTGGCCTTCTTCGTGGGCCGCATGAGCCTGCTGGGCCCGCATGCGGAGCGGGTGCTCCGGGCCGCCAACACCCTACGGGCCCTGTGCGGGGGAACGCTTTCGCTCCTGCAGGGTCGGGGAAGCGCCATTGGAGCCGCCATCGCGGGCATGGCACCGGACGTATTGCCGGGCCTACGGCCCCTGGACGACCCCAAGACCCTGGCCCGTATCGAATCGGTCTGGGGCGTTCGGCCGCCGCCCAAACCCGGCCTGAACGCGGTGGAGATGCTGAAAGCGGCCGCGCACGGTACGCTCCGGGTTCTGTACGTGGCGGGCGCGGATCCCGCCCGGGATTTCCCCGATGCCGTCCTGTGGGCCCGGGCCCGGGCGAACCTGTTCCTGGTGGTCACGGATCTGTTCTGGACGGACACCGCCAGGGCCGCGGACGTGGTGCTCCCGGCCCTGGCGTTTGCGGAACGGTCGGGGACCGTGGGCAACATCGAGGGCAGGCCGCAGCGCCTGGAGCGGGCCCGGCTGGGCCCGGAGGGCGCCTGGGCCGACGGCACCATCCTGCAGGCCCTCGCCGCCCGCTTAGGCCTTTCCCTGGCGTACCCTGACCCTGAAGCCGTCTTCGCGGAGATGCGCCGGGTGATCCCGGGGCTGGAAGTGGACCGTCCGTATCCCCTCCCGCGTCGCGCACCGCGCATCGAGCCCGTGGATCTCGAAGGACCGGGGGACGAGGGCGATGGGTTAGTGCTCGTGCCCGTGCCCCGGCTCTTTCGCCAGGGGGAGATGGCGGAGCGGTGCCGGGGGATCCCGGATCTTGTGGGAGAACCCTTCGCGATCCTCCACCCGGAGGACGCGGCGTCCGTGGGCGTTCGGGATGAGGATGCGGTGGAGCTGGAGGTGGACGGCATCCCGGCCGCGGTGCGGTGCCGTCTGTCCCGGGAAAGTCTCCCCGGACAGGTGCTGGTGCCCATGGGGTTCCGGGGGATCCCGCTGAGCCGCTGGGGCGTCTTCCACAAGCTGGTGCGGGTCCGGGTGCGGGCCCTGGAGGGGGTGCGGTGACGTTGGTGCTGGAGGCCGCCGCGAAGAGCGCTCTCCTGGCGTTCCTGCTCCTCACCGCCACCGCCTACACGGTCTTTTTGGAGCGGCGACTGTTGGGGAGGTTTCATCACCGCATCGGGCCCAACCGGGTGGGACCGTGGGGCCTGCTGCAACCCCTAGCGGACGGCATCAAGCTGCTGGCCAAGGAGGACTTCATGCCCCGGGCCGCGGACCGAGTGGTGTACCTGGCGGCCCCCCTCATCGTGATGGTGGCGGCCCTGTTCGCGTATGCGGTGATCCCTTTCGGGCCCCCCGTGGAGCTGTTCGGCCGCCGGATCCACCTGTACATCGCGAACCCCGACGCAGGGGTCCTCCTGGTGCTGGGGGCCTCCTCCATCGGGGTGTACGGCCTCATCCTGGGAGGGTGGTCCTCCAACAGCAAGTACGCCCTGCTGGGGAGCCTGCGGAGCGCGGCCCAGGTGGTGAGCTACGAGCTGGCATGGGGGCTATCGGTCCTGAGCGTGGTGCTGACCGCGGGCACCTTGCGTCTGGGGGGAATCGTGGAGGCGCAACGGGAGCTGTGGTTCGTCGTCAAGCAACCCCTGGCCTTTGTGGTGTTCTTCCTCTCGGCCCTGGCGGAGACCAACCGGGCACCCTTTGACCTCCCGGAGGCGGAACAGGAGCTCATCGCGGGCTACCACACGGAGTATGGAGGGCTCAAGTTCGTGATGTTCTACATCGCGGAGTACGTGGCCATCATCACCCAGAGCGCGCTGGCGACACTCCTGTTCTTCGGCGGTTGGCTGGGTCCCGTGCTGCCCGGGGTGGTATGGTTCCTCCTGAAGACCGCGGTCTTTGTAGGAGTCTTCATCTGGATCCGGGCCACAGTTCCCCGGGTGCGGTATGATCATCTCATGGGGCTGAGCTGGAAACTGTTGATCCCGCTCGCCCTCACGAACCTCGTGGTCACCTCGCTGTTCGTGGTCTAGGAGGAAAACCGTGAATCGGACGGTCCGGCGTGCGATGGTGGAGGGCGCGGCGATCCTGAAAGGCCTTGGGGTGACCGCGCGGTACCTTTTCCGGCGCCCCGTGACCCTGCAGTATCCGGAGCAGCGACCCCGCATCCCCCCCCGGTTCAAGGGGCGGCACTGGCTCACCCTCTACGAGGACGGGGACGAGCGGTGCGTGGGGTGCGAGCTGTGCGCCATCGTGTGTCCCGCCCAAGCCATCTACGTGAAGCCCGCGGAGAACACCCCGGAAAAGCGCGTGAGCAAGGGAGAACGGTACGCGGAGGAGTTCCAGATCAACATGCTCCGGTGTATCTTCTGCGGGTTCTGCGAGGAGGCCTGCCCCACGGGGGCTATCGTTCTGGGCCACGATTTCGAACTGGCGGATTACTCCCGACAGGCTCTCATCTACACGAAGGAGATGCTCACGGAGCCGTATCCGGGAGCTTCGGGCCGGGATCCCCGCCGGGAGGTCTAGGGTGGAGTCCGTACTCTTCGTGGTGGCGGCCGCGTTGAGCCTGGCGGGTGGGGTGGGCGTGGTGACGGCCCGGGCCCCCGTACACAGCGCCCTGAGCCTGTTGGTGGTCCTGGTTTCCCTCGCGGTACTCTACCTCACGCTCCTGGCGGAGTTCGTGGCAGTACTGCAGGTCATCGTCTATGCGGGGGCCATCCTGGTGCTCTTTCTCTTCGTGATCATGCTCCTGCATGCCCACAGTCCCGAGCTCCGACCCTCCCCCGGACCCGGGCGGCTCCACGGGGTAGTTGCCATGGCCTCCGGGGGAGCGCTGGCCGCCCTTCTGAGCTTCGGGGTCCTGCGGGAACTGGGCCGTGGCACGGGGAGGCCACCCGTGGCCGCGGAGTTCGGAACGGCTCCCGCCATAGGCCGGGAACTGCTCACCACCTTCGTCCTCCCGTTGGAGGTGGCGGGCGTGTTGCTCCTGGTGGGGATCGTGGCAGGGATCGTGCTGGGGAAGGCTCCCGAGCGTCGGAGCCCCGAGCGGGAGGAGGCGCGGAGCACGGAGGTCCTTCTCCCCGGGGAGAGGAGATGACGGTTCCCCTTCCCGCCTATGTGCTCCTGAGCATTCTCCTGTTCGTGCTGGGAGGGCTTGGGGTCCTCCTGCGCCGCACCGCCCTCATCGTATTCATGTCCATCGAGCTCATGCTGAACTCCGTGAACCTGGCGTTTCTGAGCTTCGCCCGGATGCACGGAGACCTCTCCGGACAGCTGGTGGCCTTCTTCGTGCTGGTGGTGGCCGCGGTGGAGGTGGTGGTGGGCCTCGCCATGCTCATCGCCCTCTTTCGCGCCCACCGGGCCATGGACGTGGACGAGATGGATCTCCTGCGAGGCTAGGGATGGAGTGGGTGGTGGTGGGCATCGTGGCGTTGCCCCTTGCGGGCGCGGTGGCGAACGGCCTTGTGGGCTTCCGAGTGGGTCGACGGGCCGTAAGCTGGATCGGGTGCCTGGTGGTGCTGGGGGCCTTCGGACTGGGGGTCCTCGGGTTCTGGAATCTGAACACGGCGCCCCCGGAGACCGTGGTACGCGTGGCCCTCTGGGAGTGGATCGCCTCCGGGGATTTCCACGTGGCCTGGGCGCTGCAGCTGGATCGCCTCGCCGCGGTGATGGTCCTGGTGGTCACGGGCGTGGGGTTCCTGATCCACGTGTACTCCGTGGGCTACATGCACGGAGAGGAGGCCTACAGCCGTTACTTCACCTACCTGAACCTCTTCGTGGCCTCCATGCTCCTCCTGGTCCTGGGCGGAAACCTGCTGGTGCTCTTCGTGGGATGGGAGCTCGTGGGGCTGTGCAGCTACCTGCTCATCGGATTCTGGTTCGAGCGACCCACGGCGGCCGCGGCGGGCCGCAAGGCGTTCGTGACGAACCGCATCGGGGACGCGGCGTTCCTGCTGGGAATCTGCCTTGTGGCGGTGACCTTCGGAACGCTGGACGTCGAGACCCTAGCGGAGCGCGTCCAGAAGGCCTCCGGTGTCTCGATGACGGCCGCGGCCCTGCTGCTCTTTGCGGGTGCCACGGGGAAATCCGCACAGCTGCCCCTGTACGTGTGGCTTCCGGACGCCATGGAGGGCCCCACCCCCGTCTCCGCCCTGATCCACGCGGCCACCATGGTCACCGCGGGCGTGTATTTGGTGGCCCGGCTGTGGCCCCTCTACGTGGCGAGCGGCGTTCTCCCGGTGGTGGCCGCGGTGGGAGCCAGCACGGCCCTCTTCGCGGCCACCGTGGCCGTGGCGCAAGTGGACCTCAAAAGGATTCTCGCGTACTCCACCGTCAGCCAGATCGGATACATGTTCCTCGGGCTGGGGGTAGGGTCCGCGGCAAGCGGGATGCTCCACCTCACCACCCACGCCTTCTTCAAGGCCCTCCTGTTCCTGAGCGCGGGGAACGTCATGCACGCCATGCATGGCCTCATCGACGTGCGGAGGCTGGGGGGACTGGGTCGGGCCATGCCCTTCACCGCGGTCTCCTTCCTGGTGGGAGCTTTGAGCCTGAGCGGAATCCCGCCCCTGGCAGGGTTCGTAAGCAAGGAGCACATCCTCACCGCGGCCCAGACCCACGGATTTACGGCCTTATGGGGACTCGGGGTTCTCACCGCGGGGATCACCGCCCTGTACATCACCCGGGCCGCGATGCTCGCCTTCTCGGATCCCCCCGCGGATCCCACGCGGCGCCCGCACGAGGCCCCTCCGGTGATGCGCTGGCCCATGGGGGTTCTGCTGGTGCTCTCCGCGGTGGGTGGAGTTTTGGGATCTCAGGCTCTGGGGGCTCCCTTCGATCGGTTCCTCGCTCCGCTCTTCGGGTCCGAACTGGAGCCCACCGGCGGGCACAGAGCGAACGGGCTTGTGCTGGCGGGGGTTTCCGTGGCCGCGGCGGTGGCGGGCATGGTGGTGGGGTATCGCATGTACCGGGGCCGGCGGACGCCGGAGCTGGGAAGCCTCGGACAGGTGCTGAGCCGGCAGTGGTACGTGGAAGACCTGTACCAGGTGGCCCTCGTGAGACCGGCCCGGGCGCTCGCGCACTTCTGCGCCCAGGTGGTGGATCTCCGCTGGATTGACGGAGCCGCCAACGGCTTGGCGGCCGTGGTGGGCGCTCTGGGGATCACGGTGCGGCGGTGGCAGACGGGGTATGTGCGGCAGTACGCGGCCCTGTTCCTGGTGGGAACCGTGCTGGCGGTGGCCTACTGGTTGGTACGGTGATGCTCTCGGTCCTGGTGTTCCTCCCCATCCTGGGTGCCGCGGTGGTGATGCTTCTCCCCCGACGGGAGGGGTTGCTGCGGTCCGTGGCCTTTGTCACGTTCCTCCTCACGTTCGTGCTCGCCGCGTGGCTGTTTTGGACCTTCCCTCCGGGGGAAGGGGGCTTCCGGTGGGTGGAGCGGGCCCCGTGGATCCCGGCCCTGGGTGTGAGCTACCAGCTGGGGGTGGACGGGATCTCGCTCCTGCTCGTGATGCTTACCGCCTTCCTCTTCCCCGTGGCGCAGCTGGGGACCTGGGACGCGGTGCGCCACCGGGTCAAGGAATACCTGAGCCTCCTGCTGCTCCTGGAAGGAGCCGTCCTGGGCACCTTCCTTGCGTTGGACCTGGTGCTCTTCTACGTGTTCTGGGAGGCGGTGCTCATCCCCATGTATTTCCTCATCGGGCTGTGGGGCGGGGAGCGGCGGAGGTACGCGGCCGTGAAGTTCTTCCTGTTCACCATGGCGGGCAGCGTGTTGATGCTGCTCGGCATCCTCGTCCTGTACCTGCGCACCGGCACGTTCGAAGTTCCGCGCCTGCTCCAGACCCCGCTCCCGACGCAGGACCAGCGGTGGCTTTTCTGGGCCTTCACCGTGGCCTTCGCCATCAAGGTCCCCATGTTTCCTCTGCATACCTGGCTCCCGGACGCCCACGTGGAGGCTCCCACCGCGGGCTCCGTGATCCTGGCGGGTCTGCTGCTGAAGATGGGGGCATACGGGCTGGTGCGCTACGGCCTTGGGCTTTTTCCCGAGGCGGCCCGGGAGGCGGCACCGTTGCTGAGCCTCCTCGCGGTGGTGGGGATCCTGTACGGAGGCGGGGTGGCCTTCGCGCAACAGGACATCAAGAAGCTCGTGGCATACTCCTCCATCAGCCACCTGGGGTTCGTGGTCCTCGGCACCTTCGTCTTCACCCTGCAGGGGATGCACGGCGCCCTGCTACAGATGGTGAACCACGGGCTTTCCACGGGGGGCCTGTTCCTGCTGGTGGGCGTGCTCTACGAGCGGGCCCATACGCGGCAGATGGACGCCTTCGGAGGGATCGCGAGGGTGATGCCCACCTTCGCGGCCCTCTCCCTCTTCATCGTGTTCAGTTCCGCGGCTCTCCCAGGCACCAACGGGTTCATAGGGGAGTTCCTGGTCCTGTTGGGAACCTTCCGGGCAGACGTACGGCTCGCGGCGTTGGCGGCGGGGGGGGTGATCCTCTCCGCGGTCTACCTCCTGTGGATGGTGCAGCGGGTGTACTTCGGTCCCGTGCGGGTCGATCCCGGCCGGTTCACCCCCTTAACCTGGAAGGAAGCGGCCGCCCTCGTGGCCCTGGTCCTGGTGATCCTCTGGATCGGGCTGTATCCGAAGCCGCTGTTGGAGCGGAGCGAGGCGGCCCTGAGCCTTCTGAGCTCCCGGCTCCGCGCGGTGGGAGAGGTGGTGCGGTGAACGTGCTGCGGACGTTGCTCCCGGAGATCCTGGTGGCCACCACGGCCATCGCGGTCCTGTTCGCGGATCTGCCCCTGCGCACCGCCGCGCAGCGCCGGCTCCTCCTGTGGTTGAGCCTTGGAGGCATCTTCCTGGCCCTGTGGGCCACCTGGGCGGAGGCGCCCTCCCTGGCCTTCGGTGGTATGGTCGTCGGGGATGGACTCACCCGGGTGTTCCGGGTCCTAGCGCTGGGGGTGGCGGCGGTGGGGTTGGTGCTCTCCCGCGACTATCTCGTCCGCATGGACCTGGAGCGGGGGGAGTACTATGCGCTCGTGCTCTTCGCGGCCCTGGGAGCGCAGCTGCTGGCTGCATCCCGCAACCTCCTGCTGATGTTCCTGGCCCTGGAGCTCCTCTCCGTTCCCCTCTACGTGCTTGCGGCCTTCGCCCGACACCACCGTTCCAGTCAGGAGGCGGGCCTCAAGTACTTCCTGCTGGGCTCCTTTGCCTCCGGGGTGTTCCTGTACGGGATGGCTTTGGTGTATGGGCAGGTGGGCACCCTGGATCTGACACGGCTGGGAGAGGAGGGGGGGCTCCTGCTGCGGCTGGGCACGGGCCTGCTCCTGGTGGGGCTGGCGTACAAGGCGGCGGTGGTGCCTTTTCACGCCTGGGCTCCGGACGTGTACGAGGGATCTCCCATGCCGGCGGCGGCCTACATGTCCGTGATCGCCAAGGTAGGCGCCATCGCAGCCCTGGCGCGGCTGGCTAGCGCGGCTCTCCCCGGCCTCGTGGACCTGTGGCGGCCCTTCGTGGCTGTGTTGAGTGCCCTCACCATGGTGGTGGGCAACCTGGGTGCCCTGTGGCAGCGAAACCTCAAACGCATGCTGGCTTACAGCAGCATCGCGCATGCGGGCTACCTCCTCACGGGACTCGCCGCAGGAACCGCCACGGGGCTTGTGGCCTCCGCCTACTATCTCGCCGCGTACGCCCTCATGCAGCTGGGCGCCTTCGGGGTGTTGGTGCTCCTGGAACGGATGGGGCTGGAGGCGGACGAGGTGCAGGATCTCGGCGGGCTCGGGGATCGTTCCCCCACCCTGGCGGCGGCCTTCGCCCTCTTTATGGCCTCCCTGGTGGGGGTTCCGCCCACCGTGGGGTTCGTGGGGAAGTTCTATCTCTTTGCTGCGGCCCTGGAAGCAGGCCTCGGCTGGTTGGCCCTGGTGGGGGTGGCGACCAGCGTGGTCTCCGTAGCGTACTACCTGCGGGCCGCTTACGCGGCGTATGCAGAGGAGGGCCGGGCCGGGGTCCGGATGGCGGGTGGGCGGTGGGCGGCGGCGGGCGTGGCCACCGCCGCCCTCGGGGTACTGCTGGGGGGCGTGGTGGGAGGACCCGTGATCCAGTGGGTGTACATCGCTGCGGGAGTGATCCCATGAGCACGGAGAAGTTCGACGCCATCGTGGTGGGCGCGGGCCCCGCGGGCGCCGCGGCCGCCATCACCATGGCCCAGGCCGGCCTCTCCGTGGTGCTCCTGGAGCGCGGGGAGTACCCGGGTGCCAAAAACGTGATGGGCGGGGTCATGTACGGCCGCATGGTGGCGGACGTGGTCCCGGAGTTCTGGAAGCTGGATGCCCCTCTGGAGCGCGTGGTGGTGGAGGAGCGGGTGTGGATCACCACGGAGGAGGGGGTGGTCTCCCTGGGCTACCGCAACCCTCGCCAGGCCTACCACCCGGACGGGTGCCCGAACGCCTTCACCGTGCTCCGGGCGCGGTGGGATCGGTGGTTTGCGGCCCGGGCGGAGGAGGCGGGGGCAATCCTGGTTCCGCAGACGGTGGCGGAGGATGTGATCTGGCAGGACGACCGGATCGTGGGCGTGCGCACGGGCCGGGAGGAGGGGGATCTTTACGCGGATGTGGTGGTGATCGCGGACGGGGTGAACTCCTTCCTCGCGCAGCGGGCGAGGCTGCGCGACCACCCCGTTGCCCCACACCACCTCGCCCTGGCGGTGAAGGAGGTCATCGGACTTCCTCCGGAGATCATCGAGAGCCGGTTCAATCTGGAGCCGGGACAAGGGGTCACCATCGAACTCTACGGGGCCGTTACGGATGGGATGTCCGGCTACGGCTTCCTCTATACGAACCGCGACTCCCTCTCCGTGGGCGTGGGGGTCCTGGTGAGCCACCTCATGCGGACCCGCCGCACCCCCTATGAGCTCCTGGAGCGACTCAAGCAGCACCCCGCGGTCCGGCCCCTGCTGACGGGCGGGGAGGTGCTGGAGTACGCGGCGCACGCCATCCCGGAGGGGGGATATGAGGCCATGCCGAGGCTGTTCGGCAACGGGGTGCTCATCGCGGGCGACGCCGCGATGATGGTGAACGGCCTGCACCGGGAGGGCAGCAACCTGGCCATGGCCGCTGGACGTCTGGCGGGGGAGACGGTGATCGAGGCCAAGCGGCGGGGGGACTTCAGCGCCCGCACCCTCGCCCTGTACGAGGCGAAGCTGCGGGAATCGTTCGTGCTGCAGGATCTCGTGAAGTACCGTCACCTGCCGGAACTGGCGGACCGCCGGCCCGACCTCTTCCGGATCTACCCCCATCTCGTGCACGATGCGGTGCACGAGATGCTCACCGTGGACGGATTGCCCAAGCGCGCCAAGCAGCGCAGGATCTGGCAGGAGATCACCCGCCGGCGCAGACCCCTGCAGCTGCTCCGGGACCTGTACGAGATCTGGCGGGCGGTGCGCTGAAGGGAGGCGGGAGGGGTGAGGCTCGAGGAGAAGCTGTACCTGCTGCGGTGGAAGCACGACAGGCAGAGCCATATCGCCATCACGGATCCCGCCACCTGCCGGGACCGGTGCGGAAAGACCTGGGGCCGCCCCTGCACCACCTTCTGCCCCGCTAGGGTATACGAGTGGGATCCCGCGGAGGGCCGCATCGTGGTCTATTACGAGAACTGCGTGGAGTGTACCACTTGTCTAGTGGGCTGCCCGTACCGGGTCATTGACTGGCGGCTGCCCCGGGGCGGGTTCGGGATCCAGTACCGCTACGGCTAGGCTCCAAGAGGAATCTTCCGGCATTTTGAGGAAATTCCTTGGCCGTGAGGGTGCTTGCCATCATCAATCCCGTTGCGGGCCAGGGTCGAGCCCGGAAGCTGTGGCCGCGGCTACGGGCCCACTTCGTGCAGGCGGGCTGGTCCGTGGAGGAGGTATGCTCCGCGGGGAGAGGACATGCGGTGGAACTGGCGGCCTCCGCCCTGGACTACGACGGGATCCTGGCGGTGGGAGGGGATGGGACCTGCAACGAGGTGGCGAATGGCCTGCTGCGGACCTCCAACCACGCTGCTTGCCGGTTTCTGGCCCCCCTCCCGGTGGGGACGGCCAACGACTTCGCCGCCTGTATGGGGGTTCCCGGGCAGCCGGACGCCGCGGCCCGGGCCCTGGTAGGGGGCCGCCCCCGGCGAATCGACGTGGGATGGGTGAACGGGCGGTTCTTCCTGACCATTGCGGGATGCGGCTTCGATGCGGAGGTGGCTCGCCGGGTCAACGGATGGCCGAAGCTGCTGGGCGGGAAGGTGATGTACGTGGCGGGGATCTTCCACCAGCTCGCCACCTTCCGCCCCGTGCGCATGGAGATCTCCACGGACCAGCGGGTGTGGATTCAGCCTACCTTCCTGCTGGCCGCGGGAAACCTCCCCTGCTACGCGGGGGGATTGCGCATGTGCCCGGAAGCGCGCCCCGATGACGGATGGCTGGAAGTGGTCCTCGTCCGGGAGGTGAGCCGGACGGAGGTGGTGCGGCTGCTTCCGCGCCTCCTGGACGGCTCCCACGTGCGGCATCCGAAGGTGGAGGTGGTGCGGGCCCGGGAGGTGGAGGTGCGTAGCGCCATACCGGTGGCCGTGCACGCGGACGGGGAATTCGTGGGCACCACCCCCGCCCGGTTCACGGTCCACACCCAGGCCCTCTGGGTGCTCCTGCCCGCCTCCACGGCCGAGCGGGTGTCCCTTCGTGCCGCGCAGCCCGCCCGTCTGGGCGCGTAGGGGGTTACCCGGCGCCGAAGCCAAAGGCCACCTTGAAGGCGGCGGTTTCCGCTTTAGCCATGGCCACCTGGAACGCCCGAGGGAACTGCTCCAGGGGGAAGGTATGGGTGACGAGGAAACCCAGATCCACCTGCCCTCCTGCCATCCACTCCAGAACGATCTCCAGGGTGCGGCGGCGCTGCCCGCCCCAGGATTCCCAGGCGTAGGTGTAGCTGCCCACCACCCGCAGCTCCTTCAGCCACAGGGGTGTCCAGTCCACGGTCCGGGGGATGGCCGGCAGGCCGAGGGGGATCACGGTGCCGCCGGGCCGTGCAAGCCGCAGGGCGTCGTCCAGGGCCCGCTCGGTGCCTGTGCACTCCGCGACCCAATCCGCGCCCCCGCCCAGAAGGACCCGCCTGCCGAACATGGGCCGGATGAGGCGACCGCCCGTGAGCTCCGCCACCGCCTCATAGTGCCGGTCCCCCCGACCCACGAGCACCGTGTGGTCGGCCCCCAGCCGCTTGGAGGCCTCTGCCTGAAAGGGGTACTTAGCGAGCAGGATCACCCGGGCGCGGCTGTGCATCGCCCGGAGGCCCGCCACCACCAGCTGCCCGATGATGCCACCCCCGATCACCAGCACCGTGTGGTGGTCCTGAGGGGGGTGCCGCAGGAGCGGGTGTAGGGCGGAGGCCATGGGCTCGACGAGGAGGGCGTTTTCGTCGCTCACGGAGTCCGGGACGCGGAAGATCTGGGACCGGTGGGCCACGAAGAACTCCCCCCAGCTCCCGCCCGTGTCCCGGCAGGCGCCGATCAAAAGTCCGGGCCCCAGCTCCCCCTCCTGGGTGCGCTCGCACAGGTGGTAATCTCCCCCGCGGCAGAACCGGCAGGGCCCAAGCCCCCGGGCGGCGCACGGGAGGGTGGGCTCCACCACCACCCGCTGGCCAGGTTCCACCCCCCGCACCGCAGATCCCACCTCCACCACGATGCCCACATTCTCGTGGCCCGGTACGAAGGGGAAGGAGGTGAAGGCGGAGGCGTAGGGACTTACATCCAGCCGGAGCAGGTGTAGGTCCGATCCGCAGATCCCTCCCAGAAGGGTGCGCACCTTGACCCACTCGGGGCCGGGCAAGGGAGGTTCCGGAATCTCCCGGAGGGAAAGGGGGGAGAGGGCACTCCAGTAGGCCCGGCGGGCAAACCTTCCCAGGATCCGGGTGGCCAGGTAGCGGGGGACGGTGGGGTGGAAGATCAGGGCGCGCACGCCTCAGGTCATGGGGACCTGTCGGATGATGTCCCGCTCCAGCCGCTCCAGGATGTCCTCAAGATCCGGGCCCGTCACCGTGATCCCGTGGTTCTTGAGTCCCACCACGGCCCGGGTGGGATCCGGAGCCTGCCGCACCAGATCCGCCACGGCCTTCGCGAGCTGCAGGGTCCCACAGGGGTAGTTGATCTCCGTGGAGGGAATTCCCCGCATCCAGGCGTGCACGTGGATGATAGCACCCACGGAGGGGTGCTCCGTGTAGATCATCCAGTGCTCGATGGCGTCTACGGAGACGCGTCGGGGCTGGATGTGGGGGGGGACGCTCAGGAGGATCCGATTCCGCACGGGATCGTAGCCCTTCACGAGGAGGATGTCCCGTCCGATGACCCGGAGGTTTGCCTTGTTCACCCCGCTGGCGCTCATCCAGAAGCGGGTGGCGTCCTTGCGCACGCTGAGGTTGCCGTAGCTGAGGCCGCCGATGCCGTACAGGCGTTGTACGTGCCGGAGATCCCGAGGGCTCAGGAGTTCCTCGATGGGGAAGGGGGAAGGCAGGAGCTGCAGAGCGTCCAGGCGGCGACCGGCCTCCGAGAGCTTCTGGGTAAGCGCATCCCCTTCCCACAGCTCCTCCGGCAGGTCCGGGTGGAACTCGTTGTCGATCACCAACTGGCTCGTGGCCAGCGGGTACAACCGCTCGTACACCCGCTCGAAGTACGCTTCTCCCTCCCCGCCCACCTCGTACCGGCCCTGCTCCAGGGTGACGAAGTACGTGCGCCACCCTTCTCCCTCCGGCACGAGATAGATCACCAGGTTCGCCAGCGACCGGACGAGGAGGGGATAGGCGGCCCGCAGGACGTCCTCCACGCCCGGCGTGCCAAGGGCCACGGACACCACGAAGGTGGCCTTAGCGCGCCGGCGGTACGGGCGGGGACGTTCGGGATCGATGAAGTTGAACACCAAGCGGAGGTCCCGTCCCCGGTCCTCCGCGTACTGGTGCCCGTGGGCCTCCAGCGTCCTCCGCAGGCCTTCTGCGAACCGATGCAGGATGGGGTGTGTCTGGTAGGCTCCGACGAATGTGAAGTTCATCCTTCTTCTCTCCCCTGTACCCTTGGAGTTTCGCCCTCCGGTACTCCCCCCGATCCGGTGGGAACCCTGTGGCGCGCCAGCACGTATACGCCGGAGGCCAGGAGCACGAGGGCCGCCACCTGCCCCAGGGTCAAAAATCCGATCACGCGATCCTGGGAGCGCAGGAGGTCCAGGAGGAAGCGGACGCCGGAGAGGAAGACCATGGTCTTCCAGAACACCTCTCCGGGATACCGACGGCGGTCCGTCCAACGGAGGACAAGTCCGAACAGGATCGCGGAGGTGAGCATCTCGTAGAGCTGCAGGGGGTGCCGGGGGCCGTCCGGGGCTGTGGGGAAGACCACCCCCCAAGGGAGGGAGGTCCGGTCTCCGTACAGCTCGCCGTTCATGAAGTTCCCGAACCGCACCAGCAGATTCGCAAGAGGGATCCATACCGCGCACAGGTCCGTGAAGGACCAGGGCGAGATCCCCTCCCTGCGCCCCAGCCACCACGCGTACAGGAGTCCTGCGGCGATGGCTCCGTGGGACGCGAGCCCCCCACGATCGATGCGGAGGATCTCCACGGGATTGGCGAGGAAGGGACCGGGGTGGGAGACCACATACCCCAGCCGCGCGCCCGCGAACAACCAGAGGATAAAGGGGATCCCATGCCGGTCCACCACCTCCACGGGAATGCCGAAAAGGGGCGCCATCCGACCGCTGAGCCAGAGGCCCAGGAGGATGGCAAGGGCCATCATCGCGCCGTACCAGCGGAGGACGATGGGCCCGATCTGCACCAGCACGGGATCCATGGCCGCCAACATGATAGCAGACTCCTCCGACCATCCACGTTGCGGTCTTGTGGTAGACTTCCCGGGGGAGCTGGCTCAGGGGCCGGCCGTCTTCAGTATTCCCAGGACCGGAAGAAGGAACCCCGAGGGTAGGTCGGGTACCTTAAGGAGGGGATCTCGATGGAGGAGGTGAACCGCGTGCGCGGATTGCGTCGGTTGCTGTGGGCCCTCGGCCTCGCGCTCCTTCTGGGCGCGCAGGGGCTTGCCGCCCCTGCGTTTCGGGGACTGGCCCTCTACACCCCCTATCCGGACCAGATCGTGAGGGCCGGAGAGTCCGTCACCCTCACCCTGACGGTCCGGAACTTCGGACTGCCGCCCCAGGTGGTGCGTCTGGAGGCGACCGAGGTCGCTCCCGGGTGGCGTGCCACGTTCCTCGCGGGCGGCCGGGTCGTCAGCGCGGTGTACGTGCTCCCGGACCAGGAGGCCACGGTGAGCCTCCGGCTGGATCCCCCCCGAACCGCCCGCTCCGGGACCTTCCGGTTCGGGGTGGCCGCGGTGGGCCAGGACGGGCGGGCGCACCTCCCCCTCCGCCTGACCCTGGGGCAGGCCCTGCCCCCCCGGATCAGCCTGACCGCGGAGCTTCCCACCCTTCGGGGGCCTGCCACCAGCAGCTTTCGGTTCCGGGTGACCCTCCGGAACGACAGCGACCAGGAGCTGCTGGTCCGCCTGGACGCAGAAGCCCCCCGGCGGTTCCAGGTCTCTTTCACTCCCACCATCGGGACCCAGCAGGTCACAAGCCTCCCCGTGAAGGCCGGTGAGTCCCGGGACCTGGACGTGGAGGTGAACGTCCCGCAGGACATGTCCGCGGGGCGCTACTCCCTCGTGGTCCGCGCCAGTGCCGCGGGGACGAGTGCTTCCCTGCCACTCGCGCTGGAGATCACCGGGCGTCCGGAGCTCTCCATCACCGCGCCGGATGGCCGCCTCTCGGGGCGGGCGTACGCGGGACAGGAGACGCCCCTCAAGATCCTCGTGAAGAACGACGGGAGCGCTCCCGCCCGCAACGTCACCCTCAGCAGCTCCCCGCCCTCCGGGTGGGACGTGAAGTTCGAACCGGAGCGCATCGAGGAGATCGCACCCAAGCAGCAGGTGGAGGTCACCGCGCGGGTCCGGCCCTCGCCCCGGGCCATCGCGGGCGATTACATGGTGACCTTCACCGCCAGCGCGGGAGACGTGTCGAAGTCCGAGGATTTCCGGATCACGGTCCTCACCCGCACCCTGTGGGGGGTGGTGGGCGTGATCCTCATCGCGGCCGCGCTGCTGGTGGTGGGACAGGCGGTGAGCCGGTACGGGCGGAGATGACGGTCGCCATCGAGACCCAGGGGCTCACCAAGCACTACGGCCGGACCGTGGCGGTCCAGGACCTCAACCTGGTGGTCCGGGAAGGAGAGATCTTCGGACTGTTGGGTCCCAACGGGTCCGGCAAGACCACCACCATCCTCATGCTTCTGGGCCTCACGGATCCCACCGCGGGGACCGCCCGGGTCCTGGGGTTCGACCCCACCCGTCAACCCCTGGAGGTCAAGCGGCGGGTGGGCTATCTCCCAGACTCCGTGGGGTTCTACGACGAACTCACCGCCTGGGAAAACCTCCGGTATATCGCGAACCTGAACGGATTCTCCCCCCGCGAGGCGAAGACCCGCATCGGCGAGGTCCTGGAACGGATGGGCCTCGCGGAGGTGGCGGACCACAAGGTGGGAACCTTCTCCCGCGGCATGCGCCAGCGCCTGGGCCTGGCGGAGGTTCTGCTCAAACGGCCCCGGGTGGCCATCCTGGACGAGCCCACCTTGGGCCTGGACCCTGAGGCCGCCCTGGAGTTCCTGCACCTGATCCGGGGCCTGCGGGCGGAAGGGATGGCGATCCTGCTCGCCTCCCACCTCCTCCACCAGGTGCAGGCCATCTGTGACCGTGTAGGCCTGTTCCACAAGGGGCGGATGGTCCTGGAGGGTCGGGTGGAGGAGCTGAGCGAGCGGGTGCTGGGCGGCTCCTATCGGATCCACTTGGAGGCACGGGGCACGGGGGTCGCGGATCTCCTGCGGGGTCTTCCGCAGGTGGTGCGGGTTCACCCGGAAGGGAACGGGAGGTTCACCGTGGAGGCGCGGGCGGACATCCGGGCGGAGATCGCCCGGCGGGTCGTGGAGCGGGGGGATCTGTTGGGGCTATCTCTGGAGCGGCCGGGGCTGGATGAGGTGTACGCCCGGTACTTCCAGGATCTCACGAGGGAGGGGGGGACATGAGCACCGCGGTGGAGGAGCGGACCGCGCAACGGAGCCTTCGGCGTGAGGGTTCCCCGTGGACCGGGCTGTGGGCGGTGCTCCATAAGGAGCTGAGCGATCACCTCACCGGCATCCGGATGCAGATCCTCGAGGCCCTCATGCTCCTCACCGCGGTAGGGACCGTGTACGCGGCAAGCCAGAGCATCCGGCAGGAGATCGGGGAGGATCCCTTCGTTTTCCTCAAGCTCTTCACCACCGCCCGGGATCCCCTCCCCTCCTTTGTGGGATTCCTCAGTTTCCTCGTCCCTCTCTCCGCCATCGCCCTGGGCTTCGACGCCATCAACGGGGAGCATGCCCGAAGAACCCTGAGCCGGGTGCTGGCGCAGCCCATCTACCGGGATGCGCTGCTGCTGGGCAAGTTCCTGGCAGGAGTGTTCACCTTGGGGATCGTGCTCGTGGGACTGTGGCTGGTCACCACCGGGATGGGGCTTTTCATCCTCGGGGTTCCTCCGGGCGGGGAGGAGGTGGCCCGGGGGCTCTGGTTCCTCTTGGCCACCCTGGGATACGCGGGCGTGTGGCTGGCCCTGTCCATGCTGTTCTCCACGGTCTTCCGACAGCCCGCCACCTCCGCCCTCACCGCCATCGCGGTGTGGCTGCTGTTTGCGGTGTTCTGGGATATCCTGAGCGCGCTGGTGGCGCAGGCTCTGGTGGCGCAGCAGGCCGGGTATGGCCCGACGGAGCTCGCCCAGGCCAGAATTCACCTGTTCCTGGCCCGGTTCTCCCCCAATACCCTGTACGCGGAGACTATCCTGGCTCTTCTGAACCCCCAGGTGCGGGCGCTGGGCCCCGTGCTCCTCACGCAGCTGGAGGGGGCGGTTCTGGGCACTCCCCTGCCGCTCTCGCAGAGCCTGCTGCTGGTCTGGCCGCAGATGGTGGCCCTCATCGCGGGCACCATCCTGCTCTTCTGCGCCGCCTACGTCACCTTCCAGCGGCAGGAAGTGCGGGCCTAGATGCTTGACAACCGCCCGCGGGGCTGGTAGGGTACGCTCAAGCAAAACTGCATAGCGGCACCTCATCCAGAGTGGGCGAGGGACGGGCCCGATGACCCCCGGCAACCTGCCGGTTGTTTGCCGGCAAGGTGCCAACTCCCGCGGAGCCGAGCTCCGAGAGATGAGGGCGCACGGTTGGCCCTCCGAAGGCTCGGAGGGCAATTTTTTTGCACCGAGGGGGTGTGTGTCCACGCTCCGGGTGATCGTACCAGCCACCTCCGCGAACCTGGGACCCGGGTTCGATGCCCTGGGCCTTGCCCTGAGCATCTACAACGAGGTGGAGGCGAGCCTCTCGCACCATCCCCACCTCACCCTCCACGGGGAGGGGGAAGGCCTGCTCCCGGAGGGCGAGGAGAACCTGGTGTACCGGGCCGCCCGCGCGGTGGCGGATGCCGTGGGTGCGGAGGTGGCGTTCTCCTTCCGCTGCTGGAACCGCATTCCCCTGGGCCGTGGACTCGGCAGCAGCGCCGCCGCCATCGTGGGGGGAATGGTGGCCGCCAACGAGTTGCTGGGACGACCCCTGGATCGTTCGCACCTTGCCTCCCTCGCCGCCCGCCTGGAGGGCCACCCGGACAACGTGGTTCCCGCCCTCGTGGGGGGGGTGACCGCGGCGGTGATGGAGGACGGGACGGTGCACTGGGTACGGTTGCCCGTGCGGGACCTCCCCACGGCCGTGGTGGCCATCCCGGAGTTTGAGGTTCCCACCGCCCTCGCACGCGGGAGGCTGCCCTCCCGGGTGCCCCGGGAGGACGCGGCCTTCAACGTGGGCAGGACGGCGCTCCTCATAGGAGCCCTTGCGACGAGCCGGTGGGATCTCCTGGAGCTCGCCATGGAGGATCGGTTGCACCAGCCGTACCGGAAGCCCCTGGTACCGGGCTTCGAGGATGTGTGCACCGCGGCCCGAAGGGCGGGAGCCCTGGGGGTGGCGCTGAGCGGGTCCGGTCCCTCCCTCCTGGCCTTTGCGCCTTCGTGGCAGGCTGTGCGGGTGGCGGAAGCCATGGAGGCGGCCTTCATCGGACACGGGGTGCGGGCTCGAGCGGTGGTTACACGGGTGGATCTGGAAGGGACGCGCGTTCAAGCCCATGTGCTTCGGAGGTGAGAGATGGGACATGCCACGCATCTGAGGTGTCGGGCCTGTGGGGCCACCTACGAAGCGGGCCCGGAATACGTATGTACGGAGTGTTTCGGGCCTCTCGAGGTCGTCTATGACTACGATCGGATCGCGGCCCAGACCACGCGACAGGAGATCGCGTCCGGTCCGGGATCGATCTGGCGGTACCGAGCCCTGCTTCCCGCGGAGCCCCACGAGGCGGATCTCCAGCCCGGTTGGACGCCCCTGGTGCGTGCGCACCGCCTCGGCCGTGTGCTGGGCCTGCGGAACCTCTACCTCAAGAACGACACCACGAACCCCACGTGGTCGTTTAAGGACCGGGTGGTGGCGGTGGCGGTGAGCGCCGCACGCCGGTTCGGGTTCGAGGTGCTGGCGTGCGCCTCCACGGGGAACCTGGCCAACGCCGTGGCGGCTCACGCGGCCCGGGCGGGAATGCGGGCCGTGGTGTTCGTCCCCGTGGGGTTGGAACCTGCGAAGCTCATTATGAGCGCGGTGTACGGCCCCCTCATCGTGGAGGTGGAGGGAACCTACGACGACGTGAACCGGCTGTGCACGGAGATTGCGGGGGAGTACCCCTGGGCCTTTGCCAACATCAACGTACGTCCCTTCTACTCCGAGGGCTGTAAGACTTTGGCCTTCGAGACCGTGGAGCAGCTGGGCTGGCGCTTCCCCGATCACGTGGTCGTTCCCGTGGCCAGCGGCAATCTGCTCGTGAAGACGGAGAAGGCCTTCGAGGAACTGCGGAGGGTGGGGCTTGTGGAGGGGCCCCTTCCCCAGATCCACGGAGCCCAGCCGGAGGGGTGTAGCCCCATCGCCGCCGCCTTCCGGCAGGGCCTGGACCAGGTGCGTCCGGTGCGACCCCAGACCATCGCCAAGTCCCTGGCCATCGGAAACCCCGCGGACGGGTACTATGCCCTGCAAGCGGTCCGGAGGACGGGGGGAGTGGTGGAGGTGGCTACGGACGAGGAGATCGTGGAGGGCATCGAACTGCTCGCCCGGACGGAGGGGATCTTCGCGGAGACCGCAGGGGGGACTACCGTGGCGGTGCTTCGGAGGCTGGCGGAGGCCGGCCGGCTACATCCGGACGCCACCGTGGTGGCCTTCATCACCGGGAGCGGCCTTAAGACCGCGGACGTTCTGAAAAATGGGGGACAGACCCTGCGCATCCGCCCCACCCTGCGGGATTTTGAGCGGGAGGTCCTGGCCGCGGTGTAGATCCTGGTGGAAGAGGGATTGTGCGAAGCTCGTATCCTAAATAGGGTGGGGAAGGGATCCCCCTCCCCCTGTGTGGATCATGAGCCTTGTGATTGAACCAGCCCGGCCGGAGGATGAGCCGGCCATCCAACAGCTGATCCGCTGTGTTCTAGCGGAACTGGGGCTTCCATACGACCCGCAGACCGAGGAGGAGCTCTCGAACCTGGAGTCCCACTTCCCGCAGCCCCGTTCTGTGTTCTTCGTAGCCCGCCTGGACGGAAGGATCATCGGAACCACCGCGGTCCAGGAGCGCACGAAGGATCGGGCGGTCCTGAAGCACCAGTACGTGCACCCGGAGTTCCGGCGGCGTGGCATCGGAGCCAAGCTACTGGATGCGGCTCTGGTGTACTGTCGGGTGTGCGGGTACCGGGAGGTGGAGCTGGACACCGCCCCGTGGATGCAGCAGGCCCAGCGTTTGTATCGCTCGCGGGGCTTCCGGGAGATGGGGCGGGACGAGTCCCGGGTACACTTCCGACTCGCCCTCCAGCCGTGAGCTCCCCTGCCGCCGTCCGCGCGGAGGTCCTCGCCCGCTTGGCGGAGGAGATCCGGACCTGCCGGTGCTGCGGGGAATTGAGTGCGACCCGAACCCAAGCGGTCCCGGGAGAAGGGCCTCCAGATGCTCCCGTGATGTTCGTCGGGGAGGCTCCTGGGGAGCAGGAGGACCGGCAGGGAAGGCCCTTCGTGGGCCCCGCGGGGCGGCTGCTCACGCAGCTGTTGGAGGGGATCCGGATCCCGCGGGAGAAGGTGTTCATCACCAACACCGTAAAGTGCCGGCCTCCTGGGAACCGGATTCCCACCCAGGAAGAGGTGGCTAACTGTCTTCCCTACCTGATCCGTCAGATGGCGGTGCTCCAGCCCCGGATCGTCTGCCTGCTGGGCGCTACCGCGGTCACCGCCCTCCTGGGATCGGACCAGAAGATCAGCCGCGTGCGGGGTCGGGCGTTCCGGGAGCCCAACCGCTGGTTCTTCGCCACGTATCACCCCGCCGCGGCCCTGCGCAACGATCGGGTTCGGGAGGCCCTGGTGGAGGACTTCCGGCGGTTCCGGTGGTTGGTGGACGTGGAGTGGGGGACAAAGGACCCCGCGCGGTGGGCGCCGGGGGTGGCGCGGAGGATCTTCGTGGGAGAAGCGGTGGAACCCCGGGTGGTCTCGGAAGACGCCACCCTCCGGGTCACCTGGGAGATCCGCTCCGTGCACCCCATGTTCCGGACGGAGTCCGCGCTGGTGGAGCTCCTGCGTCGGTTCTTGATGCGCCGGCAACAGCTCCCGGCCTCCGCGTCCCTCGAGGTCCTCTCCCTGCAGGGGATGGATGCACGCGGCCATCCCATCTCCCTGGAGTCCTCGGAGTGCGCGCACCTGGTGGCGGAGGTCCGCTTCCCGCCCGATGACGGATAGGCCACCCTCTGGGACCCCTCGCAGGGGATCCGGTATGCTCTTCCTGACAGAGGGCAATCCGGGTGCAGGAGGCAGAACCGTATGGCCACGCATACCGCATGGATCGGCTTGGGTTCCAACCTCGGGGATCGCCATACGAACCTCCTGGAGGCGCTGCAGCAGCTGCGGGAACGGGCTCGGATCGTCCGAGTCTCCTCCGTCTACGAGACGGAGCCCGCCTATTACGCGGATCAACCGTGGTTCCTGAACATGGTGGTCCAGGTGGAGACGGAGCTGGATCCTCTGGAGCTCTTCCGGTTCCTGAAGCGCATCGAGCGGTGGATGGGACGGCAGGAGACGGTGCGGTACGGCCCCCGGGTCATTGACCTGGACCTGTTGCTCTACGACGACCTCGTGCTAGAAACTCCGGAACTGGTGATTCCGCACCCGCGGATGACGGAGCGGGCCTTTGTGCTCGTTCCCCTCGCGGAGATTGCCCCGGACCTTCTCCACCCTCAGCGGGGGCAGTCCATGGCGGAACTTGCGGCCCAGGCAGCCCAACGGGAGGGCCGCGTGGCACGGGTGCGGCCGGGCTTCGGAACCCAGCTCCGCCGGGACGTGCAGGGAGAACCACCCGCCCTCCGTCTGGGTCTCAGTCGCGTGGGGATCACGGGGCTGCGGCGCATCGTCCGCATCCTCGACGGTGGCCGCGACAACCTCTTCTACGCGGAGATGGATCTCTACGTGGATCTGGGCCCGAACCAGCGGGGGGTACACATGTCCCGGTTCAGCGACAGCGTGGAGGAGATCCTGGAGGAGGCCGCGGACGAGCCCGCGCCGGATCTAGAGACGGTGGCGGAGCGGATGGCGCATCAGCTCATCGCGGCTCAGGACGCCCGGCGGGCGGAGGTCTTCATCCGGGCGCACCTTCCCACCACCCGCTATGCTCCCGCCTCGGGCAAGTCCACCCAGAAGCTGTACACCCTCCTGGCCCGAGCTGCCAGCACCCCGCAGCGCACGGTCCGGCTCGTGGGAATCGAGGTAGAGGGAATGATGGCCTGCCCGTGTGCCCAGGACATGATCCGGACCTACGCCCGGGAGCGACTCCTGGAGGAGGGCATCAGCCCGGAGGTGGCGGAACACGTGCTCCAGGTGGTGCCACTCGCCACGCACAACCAGCGGGGAACGGGCCGGCTCATGGTGGGCGGGGTGGGAGTACTGCGGGCAGAGGAGCTGGCCAGCGTGGTGGAGGCGGCCATGAGCGCGGAGATCTACGACCTCCTCAAGCGGCCGGACGAGTTGTTCCTGGTGGCGAAGGCGCACCGACGCCCTCGGTTCGTGGAGGATGCGGTCCGGGAGATGATCCGGAACCTCCTGGACCGCTATCCGGACCTCCCGGATGATGCCTTCCTGCTGGCCCGACAGACCAACTTCGAGACCATCCATCCCCACGATGTGTACGCGGAGTACTCCGGAACCGTGGGGGAAGTACGCAGGGGTCTTCTGGATGCAGAGGGGGTGGTAGAGGGGATGTCCATGGACCGGTGGATTGCCTGGAAGCTGGGAATCGCGCCCGTATGAACAGGGGGCGCCGAACGTTCGGCGCCCCCGTCCCTGACCTATGCCCTGGCGCGCTCCACGGCGCGCAGCACGGCGCGCTTGGTGTAAACGGTGGCCAGGTGGCGCTTGTACTCCGCAGAGGCATACAGGTCGTCCGTAGCCTCCAGACCGTCCGCTGCGAGCTGGGCCGCCTCCGCCACCACGGCCTCGTCCAGGGTCTTGCCCACTAAAGCCCCCTCCACCTTCCCCAACCGCACGGCCTTGGGGCCTACGCCGGTAATGGCCACCCTCGCCTCCCGGCAGACAGTGCCCTCCAGGGTTACGAGGCAGGCCACCCCGATGAGGGAGTAGCCGCTGGCGGGATGGGGCATCTTCACGTACGCGTAGCCCTGCCCCGCTCTGCGCACGGGGACCCGAACTTCGGTGATGACCTCTCCGGGCTGGAGGGCGGTGGTGAGCAGGTCCACGAACCAGTCCGTGGCCTTCACGGTACGCCCCCCTCCTGGGCCCTGGCAGTGGATTTCGGCCTCCAGGGCGAGGACCGCCGCGGGATAATCCGCGGCAGGATCCGCGTGCGCGAGGCTTCCGCCGATGGTCCCCATGTTGCGAACCTGGATATCGCCGATCTGGGAAGCCGTCTCCGCCAGCAGGGGACACTGCCGCTGCACCAGGAGGTTGCGGGCGATCTCGTCGTGGGTGGTCATGGCTCCGATCCGTAGTCCCCCCGTATCCTCCCGGATCCCCCGCAGCTCCGGTATCCGGCCGAGATCGATGAGCACCTCGGGCTGGGCGAGGCGCAGCTTCATGAGGGGCAGAAGGCTGTGCCCGCCCGCCAGCAGCTTCGCCCGATCCCCGTACTGCTGGAGCAGGCGGATGGCCTCCTCCACGGAATGTGCCCGGACGTACTCGAAGGTCGCGGGGATCATCCTATTCCACCTCCTTTCGCCGCCTGGATGGCACGCCACACCCGTTCGGGCAGAAGCGGCATGTCGATGTGCCGGATGCCGAGGGGTCTTAAGGCGTCCATCACCGCGTTGACCACGCACGGGGTGGCCGCGATGGTGCCCGTCTCACCCACCCCCTTCACCCCGAGCGGGTTCACGGGGCTCGGCGTCTCCGTCCGATCCGCCTCGAACCAAGGGAGCCAGCTGGCCTTGGGGATCGCGTAGTCCGCGAGAGAGGCGGTGAGCAGGTTCCCGTTCTCGTCGTACCCGGCGAACTCCCACAGGGCCTGGGCCACGCCCTGGACGATTCCCCCGTGGACCTGGCCGTCCACGAGGAGGGGGTTGATGACCCGCCCGCAGTCGTCCACCGCGATGTACCGCAGGAATCTCACCTGTCCGGTCTCCGGATCCACCTCCACCATGCAGACGTGCGCCCCGAAGGGGAAGACGAAGTTGGAGGGATCCCAGTTCGCCTGGGCCTCCAGTCCCGGCTCCATTCCCTCGGGCAGGTTCCACGCAAAGTACGCCTGCCGCGCCACCTCCTGAATGGTGATGGCCCGTTCGGGAGCGCCCCGCACGTGGAACCGCCCGTTCTCGAACACCAGGTCCTCCACTGCCACCTCCAACTGATGGGCGGCGATCCGCATGGCCTTCTCCTTCACCCGCTGGGCCGCCAGGTAGACCGCGGTTCCACCCACCGGGGTGGTCCGGCTCCCGTACGTTCCCCAACCCATGGCGATGGCATCCGTATCCCCGTGGATCACCTCGATGTCGTCGAGAGGAACACCCAGCTCCTGCGAGACGATCTGGGCGAAGGTGGTCTCCTCCCCCTGCCCGTGGGGGCTTGTGCCGGTGAACACCGTGACCTTCCCCGTGGGGTAGAAGCGCACCCCCGCACTCTCCCACAGGCCTCCCTGGAAGCCCGTGGCGCCCGCGATCTTGGAGGGTCCCGCGCCCGTCACCTCTACGTAGGTGGAGAACCCGATGCCTACCAGACGCCCCTGGCGGCGGGCTTCCTCCTGCTGCGAGCGGGCCTTGGCGTAGTCGAGGATCTCCAGGGCCCGGTTTAGGGCCGCCTCGTAGTTCCCGCTATCGTACACCACTCCCGTGGGCGTGGCGTACGGGAAGGCGTCCTTGGGGATGAAGTTCTTCCGCCGGAACTCCACGGGGTCCATCCCCAGTTCCAGGGCCGCCAGATCCACCATGCGCTCCACCACGTACGTGGCTTCTGGCCGTCCCGCTCCCCGGTACGCGTCCGTGGGCGTGGTGTTCGTGAACACCCCCGTGACCTCGCACTCGATGTTCGGGATCCGGTAGACGCCGCTGAGCATGAGCCCGTAGAGCAGGGTGGGGATGGCGGGAGCCGCGGTGGAGAGGTAGGCGCCGAGGTTCGCGAGCGTCCGCACCCGAAGGCCCACGATGGTCCCGTCCGGCCGTACGGCGATCTCCGCGTCCGTGACGTGGTCCCGTCCATGGATGGTTCCCAGGTAGTTCTCCCGCCTGGTCTCCGTCCACTTCACGGGCCGTCCCAGCCGGGTGGCGAGGTAGGCCACCACGGCCTCCTCCGGGTAGAAGGGGATCTTGCTCCCGAACCCTCCTCCCACCTCCGGCGCGATGACCCGTATCCGATGCTCCGGGATCCCCAAGGTGCCCGAGAGGAGCACGCGGACGATGTGGGGCGCCTGGCTCGTGTTCCAGAGAGTGAGCTCGCCTGTGACGGGATTGTACTGGGCCACCGCGGCCCGGGGCTCCATGGCGGTGGGGATGAGCCGTTGGTTGATGAGACGTTGCCGCACCACCCGTACCCCGGGCTCCCGGACGGCCGCCTCGAAGTTCCCTCCCTTCAGGGCCCACAGGAGCGCCCGGTTCTGAGGAACGTCCTCGTGCACCAACACTTCCCCGCGGAGTGCCTGCTCCATGTCCACCACCGCGGGCAGCACCTCGTACTCCACGTCCACCAGCCCTGCGGCGTCGTATGCCTGGGCCCGGCTCTCCGCTACCACCACCGCCACCGCGTCTCCCACGTACCGGACCTTCTCCTTGGCCAGGGCGGGATGCGGCGGGGTCTTCAGATCGCAGCCCGGAACCAGCCATCCGCAAGGGATGGGCTGCACCTTCCCCTCCAGATCAGCCCCCGTGAGTACCTCCACCACCCCGGGAGCCGCCTTTGCCCGACTCGTGTCGATGCGCCGAATCCGTGCGTGGGCGTGCGGGCTGCGTACAAAGGCTACGTAGCACATGCGGGGGAGCACCACGTCGTCCGTATACGTGGCAAGTCCAGTGATGAGCCTCGGATCCTCCCGCCTCCGGATCCTGGCGCCGAAGACCTGCGTTACGGCCATTCCCCTCACCTCCCCCCAGCGGCGGCCGGTGCGCCTCCCCGCATCATCCGCGCCGCCGATCGAATGGCGTTCACGATGTGCTGGTAACCGGTGCACCGGCACAGGTTCCCCTCCAGCCCGTGCCGGATTTCGTCATCCGTGGGGTTCGGATTGCGCTGCAGGAGATCCAGGGCCGTCAGCATCATGCCGGGCGTGCAGAACCCGCACTGCAGGCCGTGCTCCTCCCAGAAGGCCTGCTGGATGGGGTGGAGTTCCCCGTCCCGGGCGAGTCCCTCCACGGTGGTGATCTCCGCGCCGTCTGCTTGGACCGCGAGAACCGTACAGGACTTCACCGCCTTGCCGTTCAGGAGAACCGTGCAGGCCCCGCAGCTGGAGGTGTCACAGCCCACGTGGGTCCCCGTAAGTCCCAGATGCTCCCGGAGGAAGTACACCAGCAGGGTGCGGGGCTCCACGTCCTGTGTGTAGGTCCTTCCGTTCACCCGTACCGTGACGTTCACCTTCGCCACCTCCTCTACGTATCCTCCCTTGTCCTTGGAGAATCCCCGAGGTAGGCCACTTCTCTAGGTATCTGCCGGTGGGGCTCTCACCTCCTTACCCATGTGCACGGTGGATTTCCTGAGCATGGAGTCCAGGGCTACTCCCTGTTCCCGCAGGAAGGACTCTTCTCTACTGCCTGCAGAACTCCTCCAGGGAACGAGCCCAAATCCCCCGAGGAGGCCCGGAAGTATGCGCCGGTGGCTGTGGTGGGGAGCCCTGCTCGTCCTGGGTCTGGGAGTGGTGGCCCTCTGGTGGGCCTGGCCCCGGGAGGAGCCCACCCTGGTGTACTTCGTACACTGGGACGAGAAGTGCAACACCGGGCGCCTTGCGCCCGGTCTCCGGGTGGCCCGCGGCCGAACCCCCACGGAGCGCCTAGCGTACGCCCTTCGGTCCCTCCTGGAAGGCCCCAACCCGGAGGAGCAGGGGATGGGCTACAGCTCCGAAATCCCCTCCGGAACCCGACTCCTCGGCGTGCGGGTTGAGCGCGGGGTCGCATACGTCAACCTGAGCCGGGAGTTTGAGCGGGGAGGGGGAAGCGCCAGCATGCTGGCCCGGGTCTACCAAATCGTCTATACGGCAACCCGGATGCGCGGAGTGGACGCGGTCCAGATCCTCCTGGAGGGACGTCTCCAGGAAACCCTCGGAGGTGAGGGTCTCTTCATCGGCACGCCCCTTCGCAGGCCTCCCTCCGCACCGGAATTCTGAATTCCCTGCCCTACCCCCCTTTTGAAGCCGAGTTGAATTGATGAAAATTTATGCTCTAAGATCATTCCAGTTGCACAGGTAAATATTCAGGTCGATTCGTCCTTCCTTCCGTCGGGGCTGTGGTTCCACATACCGGACAGCGAGGGAGGGAACCGATGCGCCTGTGTGGGCACCGTGGGATTGTGCAGGTGATGGTGGCTGGACTGGTCCTGGTGGCGGGTCTCCGGGGAGCCGCAGAGGAGGGGGTAGTGGTGGAGCTGGAGGTGGACGGTCGCGTGGAAGCGGTGCTCACCCGCTCCCGGACCGTGGCAGACCTCCTGCTGGAGCGGCAGATCTCCCTCCGTCCGGAAGACGCGGTCTTCCCGCCGCTTGCCACGCCTCTTGCGCCCGGGATCCGGGTGACGGTGGTGCGGGCGATTCCCGTGCGGATCCGGGTGGATGGGAGGATCCATTCCCTGCGTACCCTTGCCCGGACCCCCCGAGAGGTCCTGGAGGCTGTGGGGATCCGTCTCCAGTCCTTAGATCGGGTTTCTCCCCCTCTGGACGCTCCCCTGGAGAGCGGGAGCGAGATCCGGGTGCAGCGGGTGCGAGAGGAAACCGAGGTGGTGCGCGAGACCGTTCCCTTTCCCGTGACGTACCGGGTGGTGCGGGCGCTGTTCGCCCGGGGAGCGGAGGTGATCCAACCCGGCCGGCCGGGCGTGGTCGAGCGACGCTACCGGATAATCCGAGTGGACGGGCAAGTGGTGCGCAGGGAGAAGGTTGGGCACCGGGTGATCCTCCCGCCGCAACCGCAGGTGGTACGCATCGGACGTGGGTACATCCCTTCCCGGGGAGAACTGATCCGTCGACCTTCCCTGGTGGTCACCGCGAGTGCCTACGCGCCGTACGGGGATCGGGGGGTGGATGCGGTGACCGCCACGGGCCTGCGGGCCCGCCACGGGGTGATCGCGGTGGATCCCCGGGTGATCCCGCTGGGAACCGTGGTGTACGTGGAGGGGTACGGAACCGCCATCGCCGCGGACACCGGGGGAGCCATCCGGGGGCTGCGCATCGACGTGTGCTTCAACTCCGTACGGGAGGCCCTACGATGGGGCCGACGTCGGGTCCGGGTATGGATCCTGGGCCAATGACCCTGTCTCCGTCCTAGAATGGGGGTGTGTTGAGGCAGGACCTCCGGGCCGCCCTCCGTCGCCATCACCTACAGCCCAAGCGGAGGCTGGGGCAGCACTTCCTCGTGGATGCCCGGGTTCTGGAGCGCATCGTGGCCCTGGCGGACCTGGGGCCCCAGGATGCGGTGCTGGAGGTGGGGGCCGGGACGGGAACCTTAACGGAGCAGCTCGCCAGGCGCGCGGGCTGGGTGGTGGCGGTGGAGGTGGATCCCGCCCTCCAGGCTGTGTTGCGGGAGCAGGTTTCGGGCCTTCCCAACGTGCAGATCGTGCAGGCCGACATCCTCACCCTGGACCTGCGGTCCCTCTTTCCTCCGGGGTTTGTCCGCAAGGTGGTGAGCAACCTTCCCTACCAGATCGCTTCATCGCTCACCGTGCGCCTCCTGGAGGAGGTTCCGGACCTGGAGCGCCTGGTGCTCATGGTCCAGCGGGAGGTGGCGGAACGCATGGCCGCCTGTCCGGGGACGAAGGATTACGGGCTGTTGAGTCTCCTCGTTCAGTATCGGGCCCGGGTGGAGATCGCCCTGCGAATCCCCCCCCGCGCTTTCCTCCCGCCGCCCAGAGTGCACTCCGCGGTGGTGGTCCTGCGGCCGCATCCTCCCCCCGGCTCGGTGGACGAAGCCCTGCTGTTCCGCGTGATCCGGGCCGCCTTCGCTCACCGTCGCAAACAGCTGCGGAATGCCCTCCGGACCCTGGGGATCCCCGCGGCGGCGCTGGAAGCAGCGGCGGAGCGGGCAAGGGTGGCGCTCCGCCGGCGCGGGGAGACGCTTTCCCTGCAGGAGTTCCTGGCCCTTGCGGAGGCCCTGGCCCGGTGCGGGGAGATCACCTCCAACCTCGGTCTCTCCGCGGCTGGGGATCTCCAGGCGCATTAAGGGATTCCGGATCGCCGGGCCAGGAGGCGGCGGCGTGCATAGTCCCTCCCCACAAGCACCGTGAGATCCACGTACACGTTCCGGGTGGGGCGGGTGGCGAGCGCTCCGGTTCCCAGCATCTCCCGCACTGCCCGGGCCAGACGCGCGTCCCCCCGGTGGGAGAGGATGGCGGTCTGGTTTCGGGGCTTTGGGGCAAGGCCCACCCGGACCACGAGGAATCCCATCCGCTCCAGCCGTGCGGCCACCTCCCGGGCCATGCCTGGCACCTCGCTCGCGTTCAGGACTTCCACCCGGGTCTGCGCCACCGCGTGCGGGTCCAGGCCGTAGAACATCTCCAGCACCACTGCCCGCACCCGGGGTTCATCCGGCTCCCAGAACGAGGGGGCGAATCGGCCCGGTAGCGTGGCGGTGCGGATGCGATCCGTGCCGATCCCGCGCAAAAACCAGCCGAGGGCCAGGACCTTCTGGAGGTCGAGGTTGGTCTGGGTGCGGGTGCGGAACCAGTGGAGGAGCTGGGGGAACCGGAGCACCGTCTGAGGCTCCCGCATCCGGGCGAAAAGGGCTCGGATCACCTTCTGCTGGCGCTGGACGCGCCCGATGTCGCCCAACTCGTCCATTCGGAACCGGGCATAGCCCATGGCCTGCTCCCCCGTGAGCAACCGCCGCCCCTTTTTGAGGTTCACGGAGAAGCCCCCCCACCAGTCCTGGTAGTGCATGTCCTGCTCCACGTCCACCCACACGCCACCCACCGCGTCCACGAGCCGGGCAAAGGACTCCGCGCCCATCTTCAGGTAGTAGTGCACCCGGACGCCCAGGAGCACCTCCACCGCTCGGATGGTGAGGGGGACGCCACCAAAGGCGTATGCGGCGTTGATCTTCGAGGTGCCGTGGTTCGGAAGGTGGACCCGGGTGTCCCGGGGAATGGAGAGAAACTGGGCGGTGCGGGTGTGTGGGTCGAAGGACATGAGGATCAGGGTATCCGCCCGCGCGAGATTCGAGACGACCTGGCGGCGGGTGTTGAGGGTGATGTCCGTGCCGATGAGAAGGACGTTCACGCGGTCCCGGATCTGTAGAGGCCATGCGAACCGCGGGTCCCCACCGAGACGCACGAAGGAGAGAACTCCCGCGGCGGAGATGATCCGGGCGAGGTTCCAGGCCAGGAATCCCCCCAACGCCAACAGGACCAGCAACCCTGCTGCCCGGAGGAACCGTCCTAGGCTCCGGTGGACTCGGAGGGAACGCGACACCCCGACCTCTCACAGAAAGCCCTGCGCAGTTCCCCAGCATAGCGGATCTCCTCGCGGCGTACCACTTTTGGATCTTCCTCCAGTTCGGTAGGATTCCGAGGGGTTCCCGTCCAAGATGAAAGGGATCTTTCCCGCATCCCCGGGAGGGGCTGGCCGGATGCGTGGGGGGATTGGGAACTCGGAAGAGGGGTAGCCCCTAGCTCAGGGGAAGGGTATGCCTCTCCGAGGGAGGTGCTGGTGAAGGAGCTGCGGCTCAACGCCTATGCGAAGGTGAACCTCACCCTCGACGTCCTCGGCCGACGCCCGGACGGGTACCACGAGATCGTGACGGTACTGCACACCCTCGAGCTGCACGACATCGTGATCCTGCGGGAGGTGGAGCGGAGTGTCACGGTGCGATGCGACCACCGGGCGGTGCCCACCGACGAACAGAACCTCGTATTCCGGACCGCCCAACTGCTCCGGGACACCTACGGGGTGGATCGGGGCATCGAGATCGAGCTCCGCAAGCACATCCCCCCCGCCTCCGGACTGGGAGGCGGATCCTCGGACGCGGCGGTGACCCTTCTGGGGCTCGCGCAGCTGTGGAAGCTGCGGCTGGATGGAGGGGAGCTGCTGTCCCTGGCAGCCCGGATCGGATCGGACGTTCCCTTCTTCCTGGCGGGGGGTGCCGCCCTGGCCACGGGTCGGGGGGAGCGGCTCCAGTACCTGCCAACCCTGCCGAGCACCTGGGTGGTGCTCCTCTGTCCGGATTTCGGCATCCCCACCGGATGGGCCTATGAATCCCTGGATCGTGCAGGGATCACGCGCCACCCGGACACGGAGGGAACGATCCAGGCCCTGCGGGCGGGAGACGTCCAGGGGGTGGCGGCCCGGCTGAGCAACGTCTTCACGCCCTTGGTGTGCGCCCACCATCCCCTGGTGGGAGAACTCCTGGAGCGCCTGAGAAGCGCAGGGGCCCTCGGGGCTTCCATGACCGGTACGGGACCCGCGGTGTTTGGCCTGTTTGCGGAGGAGGCGGTGGCCCGGGAGGCGATCCAAGCCCTCTCCGGCACCTTCCCCGGGCAGGTGATCCTCACCCGAACCTTCGCGGAGCTGGAGCGGTGAGGGTAGACGCGGTGGTCCTGGCAGGGGGCGGGGGGGAGGAGGGCCTGCCGGAGGGTCTGCCCAACAAAGCGTTCCTGCCCGTTGCGGGGATCCCCATGGTGGAGCGGGTGATGCGGGTGGTGCGGGCCACCCCTCAGGTGGGACGTATCGTCCTCGTGGCCCCCCATCTCCCGGAGGCCGTGCGGGATCTGTGCGACCTCTGGATCCCGGACACCCAGGACCTCCTGGGGAATGCCTTGGCGGGGCTCAGGGCCTTGAGCCCGGCTCCCTGGGTTCTTCTCGTAGCCTCGGACCTCCCACTCCTCACCCCTCAGGCCATCTCCGAGTTCCTCGAGGGATGCCGCGAAGGGCAGGCGGAGGTGTACTACCCCGTCATTCCCCGCGCGGTGGTGGAGGCCGCGTTTCCCGGGCTCCGCAAGACCTATGTGCGCATGGCGGAGGGGGTGTTCACGGGCGGGGGGATGATCCTCGTGCGTCCCGAGATCCTCCAACGCCTGGAGCCCGTGATCCGGCAGGTGGTGGAGGTCCGGAAGAATCCGGCCCGGCTGGCAGGCCTGTTTGGCCCGCAGTATGTGGTGAAGTACGCGCTCGGGCGACTCCGCATCACGGATCTGGAGGAGCGGGTCCAGGCAATTACGGGGATCCGGGGCAAGGCGGTGGTCTGTCATCGGCCGGAGCTGGCGGTAGACGTGGACCTGAACCGACCGGAGACCCTGCGCCGGATCGGGCAGGTTCTCGGGGCCCAGGACGGGTAAAAGATGCCCAGGGAAGCGGAGTTCCGACAGGCGATGGGCACCGTGCGGGAGCGCGCGGCGGGCTCCCCCCGCCTGCGCCGGGGAGAGCGCATGCTGTACGTCGCGCACCTGCTGCGCTCAGAGCCCTACAAGGTGCACTCCTTGAACGTGTTCATGCAGCTGCTGGGGGTGGCGAAGTCCACCGTCAGTGAGGACATCGCGGCCCTGCGGGTGGCTTTTCAACGGTTTGGGCTAGGTCGGATCGAGACCCTGGCGGGAGCCGCGGGAGGCGTGCGCTACGTTCCGGAACGGGATCCGCGCCGCATCCGGGTGGTCGCAGAGGAGCTGAGTGCCAAGCTGAGTACCCCGCACCGCCTGCTGCCCGGCGGATTCCTCTACACCACGGATCTCCTCTCCACACCCTCCATCGTGGAACAGGTGGGGGAGGCGTTCGCCACGTACTTCGGCGATCGTCGGCCCGATGTGGTCCTGACCATGGAGGTCAAGGGGATCCCCGTGGCTTTCATGACCGCCCGGGCCTTCAACGTCCCCCTCGTGACCATCCGACGGGCGGGTCGCGTCACGGAAGGTCCCGCGGTGACCGTGAACTACCTTTCCGGGTCGTCCCGAATGGTCCAGCAGATGAGTCTTCCCCTCCGGGCTATCCGGGAGGGCCAACGGGTCCTGTTCGTGGACGACTTCCTACGGGGAGGTGGGACGGTTCGGGGGATGTACGACCTCATGCGGGAGTTCCGGGCGGAGGTGGTCGGGGTAGGGGTGTTCATCGCCTCCCGGGAACCGCGGGAGAAGCTGGTGGAGGATTACTTTGCCCTCCTGGTGTTCGAGGGCACGGACGAGCGAGGCGGACCGGTGGTCCGACCAAGCGACGCGGTGCTCGCCCTCCCCGCCTGACCCCGACGGTTGCAGGGAACTGGCCCCCCTGCTACAATCGGCCCGGTCGAGGTGAGGAGGCGTCGCGGTGTACGCGGTGATCGAGTCCGGTGGTAAGCAGATCCGGGTCCGTGAAGGGGAGGTGGTCCGCCTGGAGAAGCTGGGCGGACGGGAAGGGGATGAAGTGATTCTGGACCGGGTGCTGCTGGTCTCCCAGGGGGAGACGGTGGTGGGGATCCCCTTCGTAGAGGGGGCCCGGGTGGTAGGCCGGATCGTAGAGCAGGGCAGGTTTCCCAAGATCCTCGTGTTCAAGTTCAAGCCTAAGGTCCGGTACCGCCGTCGGCTCGGACACCGTCAGCCGTATACCGCGGTGCGCATCGAGCGCATCGAGTGTGGGAGGTGAGGGAGTATGGCGCAGAAGAAAGCGGGCGGGAGCAGCCGGAACGGCCGCGACAGCCCAGGACAGCGTCTGGGTGTGAAGCGGTTCGCAGGGCAGTACGTGACCGCGGGGAGCATCCTCGTGCGCCAGCGGGGAACCCGGTTCTGGCCCGGCCGGAACGTCGGCGTCGGGCGGGATGATACCCTGTTTGCCCTCGTGGACGGGGTGGTGGTCTTCGAACCCAGAGGTCGGGACCGCCGCCAGATCAGCGTTCTTCCCGTTTCCCCCGCATGAGGTCTGGGGCCTGCAGGGATTGGAGGAGGCCCGGGGTATTCCCGGGCCTTTCGCTTCCGAGGAAGTCTGGCGTGCTTTTCCCCGTTGCAGGGGAAGGGGATCCTAAATGTTCCTCGACCAGGCGCGCATTTTCGTAAGGGCGGGAGACGGCGGGGCGGGCTGCGTGAGCTTCCGCCGGGAGAAGTACGTGCCCAAGGGTGGCCCCGACGGGGGGGATGGGGGCAAGGGAGGGGACGTGATCCTGCGGGCGGATGAGGGCCTTCACACCCTGGTGGACTTCCGGTACCGCCGGGTCTTCCGGGCAAAGCGGGGCGAGCACGGGCAGGGAGGGAACAGGACCGGCAGGTCTGCCCCAGACCTTATCATCCCTGTTCCCCCGGGGACGGTGGTGCGCGATGCCCGCACGGGCGAGGTGCTCGCGGACCTTGTGCGTCACGGCCAGGAAGTGGTGGTGGCCCGGGGGGGGCGCGGGGGGCGCGGCAACGCCCGTTTCGTCACCCCCACCCGTCGGGCACCCCGGTTCGCGGAGCCGGGGGAGAAGGGGGAGGAGCGGGTGCTGGACCTCGAGCTGCGGGTCCTGGCGGACGTGGGGTTTGTGGGCTTCCCCAATGCGGGCAAGTCCACGCTCCTCGCCCGCATCTCCGCGGCCAGACCCAAGATCGCGGACTACCCCTTCACCACCCTTCATCCCCACCTGGGGGTGGTCCGGATCAGGGAGGGCGCCAGCTTCGTGGCCGCGGATCTCCCCGGTCTCATCAAGGGGGCGCATCGGGGGGCGGGACTAGGCCATCAGTTCCTCCGCCATGTCTTGCGCACCCGCCTCCTGCTGTTCGTCCTGGACCTGGCCGCGGAGGACCCCCTGGGCGCCTACGAGGTGCTGCGGGCGGAGCTGCGGGCCTACGATTCCAGGCTCGAAGAGCGGCCGTGTGCGGTGGCCCTGAACAAAATCGACCTCCCGGAGGCCCGGGGACGGCTGGAGCAGGCCCGGGCGGCGTTCGCGGAGCGGGGAATTCCCGCCTATCCCATCTCCGCCCTCACGGGCGAGGGGATTCCGCTCCTGCTGCAGGCCCTGTATGCCCAGCTCCGGAAGATCCGGAGGGAGGAGGAATCCGGGGCCTCCAGCGGGAACGCTCCCCCGGGACCGCAGAGGGCAGTCCTAGGAGGGTAGATGGCGCGGTACGGGATCATGGGGGGGACCTTTGATCCCATCCATCTGGGGCACTTGGTGACCGCGGAGGAGGCCCGGTTCCAGCTCCGGCTGGATCTCGTGATCTTTGTCCCCAACCGCTGCCCACCCCACAAGGACCCCTCCGAGGTGACGGACCCCGAACACCGCTACCTCATGGTGGTCCTCGCCACCGCCACGCACCCGCACTTCTGCGTCTCCCGGGAGGAGATCGATCGGCCCGGGCCCTCATACACGGTGGATACCGTCCGGGCCTTCCGGCACCGTTACCCGCACGACGAGCTGTACTACATCACAGGCGCGGACGCCATCGGGCAGATCCTGCGGGGAGAGTGGCATCGGACCGAGGAGCTGCTGCGCATGTGCGAGTTCATCGGGGCCTCTAGGCCCGGCTATAGCATCGATACGGAGGTGTGGCAGTCCAGCGACATCGCCCGGGAGTACCGGCACCGGATTCACCTCCTGGAGATCCCGGCCCTCGCCATCTCCTCCACGGAGATCCGCAGGCGGGTTCGGGAGGGCCGCACCATCCGGTACCTGGTACCGGAGGGAGTGGAGCAGTACATCCTCAAGCACGGACTCTACAGCCGGACCGAGAGGAGGGGATAGGCGGGTTGGACGCACGGGAGCGCGCATTGCTTGCCGCGCACGCGGCGGAGGAGCATAGGGCGGAGGCGGTAGCGGTACTGGATCTGCGGGGGCAGACCCTCGTCGCGGACTACTTCGTCATCTGCACGGGCCAGACCGCGGTGCAGATCCGGGCCATCACGGAGGCGGTGGAGGAAGCCATGCGGGCCGCGGGTGCGCGCCTGCGGCATCGGGAGGGCACGGAGCACGCCCGCTGGGTGCTGCTGGACTACGGGGACGTGGTGGTGCACATCTTCGGACCCGAGGAGCGGAAGTACTACCGGCTCGAGCGCCTGTGGGGGGAGGCCCGGGTGGTGCGGTTCGGGGTCCCCTCCGCCTGACCGCGTTGACGGGTGATGCGGAAGCGTGCTACTGAGTTCGTAAACTCGGCGAGGAAGGGGAAAACGGGGGAAGCCGGGCCGAACAGAGAGCAGTGCCCTGATGGCTGGGAGGTACTGTTGGAATCCGTTCCCCTGACCCGCCCCGGAGCCACGGGCGAGAAAAGTCCTCCTGAGGGGGCCAGAAGACCGTCGAGGCGCGCCCGATACCGCGCGGAGAGGGCCGGGACGGAACGTGGTCTCGGAACCAAGGTGGTACCGCGGAGGCGCCTCCGCCCTTGAGGGCGGAGGCGCGTTTTGTTGAGGAGGCAGAGGATGCTGGAACGCTACACCCTCGGGTTTGTGGGCGCCGGCAACATGGCGGAGGCACTCCTCGTGGGTCTGTTGGGTACGGAGCGCGTGTCCCCGGAGCGTGTCTGGGTGGCGAACCGATCCAACCGGGAACGGCTGCATGCCCTGGCGGCCCGCTATGGGGTCCGCACGGCACGGACCCACGCCGAGCTGTGTGCCCGTGCAGATGTGCTGGTGCTGGCCGTAAAGCCCAAGGATGCCCCAGAAGCCCTCCAGGAGCTGGCGGAGTACGTAGCTCCCCGTCACGTGCTGATCTCCGTGGTAACCGGTCTTACCCTCCAGACCCTGGAACACGCCTTTCCAGGTGTTCCCGTGGTGCGGACCATGCCCAACACCCCCACCGCCATCCGCCAGGGGGTTACGGCCTTTACCCTAGGGCGCTGCGCGGGGGAGGAGGAGGCGCGCCTCACCCGGGAGCTGTTCGGCGCGGTGGGGAAGGTGGTGGAAGTGCCGGAGGACCTCATGGACGCGGTTACCGGGCTTTCCGGGAGCGGTCCCGCGTACGTCTTCTTCCTCGTGGAGAGCCTCATCGAGGGCGGAATCCGGGCGGGGTTGGATCCCCAGATCGCCCGGGACCTCGTGATTCAGACCGTATTCGGGGCCGCCTGTATGCTCCGGGATACGGGGGAAGACCCCGTGGAGCTGCGCCGACGGGTCACCTCCCCCGGAGGGACCACCATGGCCGGGGTGGGTGCGTTGGAGGAGCGGGGCGTCCGGGGTGCGGTGGTGGAGGCGGTTCAGCGGGCCGTCCGGCGGGCCCAGGAGCTGCGGAGGTAAGATGCGAAGGGTGGCCTTCCAGGGAGAAGCGGGCGCCTACAGCGAGGAAGCGGCCCTTCGGCATTTCGGGCAGGTCGAGACCGTACCCCGCCGTACCCTGCAGGAGGTCTTTGAGAGCGTGGCAGGCGGGGCGTGCGAGGCTGGGATCGTGCCCGTGGAGAACTCGGAGGCGGGCAGCATCAACGAGACCTACGACCTCCTCCTGGAGTTCCACGACCGGCTCGTCATCACGGGGGAGATTTCCCTCCGCATCGCGCACTGCCTGCTGGGGGTGCCCGGTGCGCGCCTCGAGGGGATCCGCAGGGTCTACAGCCACCCGCAGGCCCTGGCGCAGTGCGAAGCCTTCCTGCGGAAATTAGGGGTCGAGCCCATCCCCACCTACGATACCGCGGGCTCCGCCCGGCTGGTGGCCGCCCGGGGGGAGGTAGAGGAGGCCGCCATCGCGAGCCGCAGGGCCGCGGAACTGTACGGGCTTTGCGTCCTCGCGGAGGATATCCACAACAACCCCCTCAACACCACCCGCTTCCTCAGCATCGCCCCAGAACCCGCGCCTCGCCGGGATCCCAGCAAAACCTCCGTGGTGTTCGCCACGGAGCACCGGCCTGGAGCCCTCTACCGGGCCCTGGGAGCGCTCGCGGGGGAGGAATTGAATCTCACGAAGCTGGAGTCCCGGCCAGCCCGGGGGGCGGTGTGGGAGTACGTTTTCTACGTGGACTTCGAGGGACATGTGGACGATCCGCGGGTGCAGCGGGCCCTGCAGCGTCTGGAGGAGCACTGCCGGTGGGCGATCGTTCTGGGATCGTATCCCGCTTCCCCATGAGGTCTTGGCCAGGGATCCTCGTGGCCTTTCGAGATCGGCTCCCCATCACGGACCGGACTCCCCCCCTCACCCTCCTGGAGGGCAACACTCCCCTCATCCCCTCCACCGCCATTGGTCCCGCGCTCCGCGTCGAACTGTACTTCAAGTGGGAAGGCGCGAACCCCACCGGTTCCTTCAAGGACCGAGGTATGGTGGTGGCGGTGGCCAAAGCCGTGGAGGCGGGGGCGCGAGGGGTCATCTGTGCCTCCACGGGGAACACCGCGGCGAGCGCGGCCGCGTATGCGGCCCGGGCGGGGGTGCGGTGCGTGGTGCTGCTTCCGAAAGGCGCGGTGGCGGGCGGGAAGCTGGCGCAAGCCCGGATGCACGGAGCCCGGGTCGCCCTCCTCCCGGGCGGATTTGACGTGGCGTTACGGCTCGTACGGGCCTGTGCGGAGAAGCTGCCGCTCGCGGTGGTGAACTCCATCAACCCCCACCGCCTGGAGGGACAGAAGACCGCGGCCTTCGAGATCCTCCAGGCGCTGGGAGGGCCGCCGGACATCGTGGCCCTCCCCGTGGGCAATGCGGGCAACATCACCGCCTACTGGCGTGGGTTCTGTGAGGCTCGGGTAGAACCGAGGCCCGCCATGTGGGGATTTCAGGCGGAGGGGGCCGCGCCCCTCGTCCTGGGGCATCCCGTGGAGCGTCCCAGGACCGTGGCAAGCGCCATCCGCATCGGGAACCCCGCCTCCTGGCAGGGAGCCCTGGGAGCGGTGCGGGAGTCCGGAGGACGTCTTGCCGCGGTCAGCGATGAGGAGATCCTTCAGGCCCAGCGATGGCTGGCCGCGGAGGAAGGCCTCTTCGTGGAGCCCGCCTCCGCAGCGGCCGTGGCAGGACTCCTGCGGGCGGCCCGGGAGGGGATTCTGCGGCCGGGGAGCGTGGTGGTAGCGGTGCTCACGGGGCACGGGCTAAAGGACCCGGAGGCCGCGGAACGATCTCCGAGGCCGGTCCCCATCGAGCCCACGGTGGAGGCCGTGGCCTCCCTCCTGGAGCAGGCGGGTTCCGAAGCCCGTGGTTGATGAACCCTGTGGATCACGGATCTTGCGGAGAACCGGTACAATCTCCCAAGATGCTGCGCATCGGGTTACTGGGTCTGGGGAATGTAGGAAGCGCCGTGGTCCGAAACCTGCAGACCGCGGGGGCGGACCTGGCGCGGCGGGCCGGCATGCCGCTCATGCTTCGCCGGGTGGCGGTGGCGCATCTGGACCGGCCGCGTCCGGTCTCCATCGAGCGGGATCTGCTGACGGATGATGCCTGGTCGGTGGTGCGGGACCCAGAGGCGGATGTGGTGGTGGAGCTCATCGGGGGAATCGAGCCCGCCTGTAGCTACGTGCTGGAGGCCCTGCGTTTGGGGAAATCCGTGGTCACCGCCAACAAGCAGCTCCTGGCGAACCGGGGTCGGGAGCTCATGGAGGCCGCGGAGGCGAGCGGGGTGGACCTCCTCTTCGAGGGCAGCGTGGGAGGGGGCATCCCCATCGTGCGCACCATCAAGGAATCCCTGGCGGGCGACCGTGTCACGGAGATCGTGGGCATCCTCAACGGCACCACGAACTACATCCTCACCCGCATGGGGGAGGAGGGATTGAGTTTCGCGGAAGCCCTCAGCGAAGCCCAGCGGTTGGGATTTGCGGAGAGCGACCCCACGGAGGATATCGAGGGACACGACGCCGCGGCAAAGCTCGCCATCCTGGCCTCCGCGGCCTTCAACAGCCGGGTGGTGCGCAGCGACGTGCACTGTGAAGGGATCTCCACCATTACCCAGCGGGAAGTGGCGTACACCCGACAGCTGGGCTACGCCCTGAAGCTCATCGCGCACGCCCGCGACCGCGAGGGGCGCATCGAGGCCGCCGTCTACCCTGCCCTCCTGCCCTCCGGACATCCCCTGGCTTCCGTGCGGTACGAGTTCAACGGGGTGTGGCTGCGGGCGGAGGCGGCGGGAGAGCTGTTGTTGGCAGGTCGAGGGGCTGGTGGAGACCCCACGGCGTCCGCGGTGCTCTCGGACCTCGTAGCCGTGGCCCGGAACCGGCGGATGAGGGCCCACGGCCGCGTGCCATGCACCTGCTTCTACGACAAGCCCGTGGTCCCGAGGGGGGAGCAGGTTACCAGCGCGTGCCTGGTGCTGCGGGTGGTGGATCGGCCCGGGGTGTTCGCCCGCATCGCGGCCGTCTTCGGCGAGGAGCAGGTGAGCCTGCACTCCATCGTACAGCAGAGCCGCGGGGAGGAGGCAGACGTGCTGCTGCGAACGCACCCCGCCCCGGAGCGGGCCCTGCGGGCGGTGCTGGCGCGTCTGCACACCATGGAGGTGGTCCGGGGCAGCAGCCCCCTACTTCGGGTCATCGGGTGACGGAGGAAGAGGTGGCTCTCATCGTCCAGAAGTACGGCGGGACCTCCGTGGCGACTCCGGAACGCATGCGACACGTGGCACGCCGGATCGTCCGCACCCGGCGGGCAGGGAATCAGGTGGTGGTGGTGGTGTCCGCGCCGGGAGACACTACCGACGAGCTGCTGGCACGGGCCCACGAGATGGCGGAGCGCCCCGCGCCCCGGGAGCTCGATATGCTCCTGGCAGTGGGCGAGCAGATCTCCGTGGCGCTGCTGGCCATGGCCCTGCACGCGGAGGGGGAGGCGGCCACCTCGCTGCTGGGCTGGCAGGTGCGCATCCTCACGGAGCCCGTGCACACCCGGGCCCGGATCCTGGAGGTGGAGCGCGGACGGCTGCTGGACGAGCTGAGTCGGGGCCGTATCCCGGTGGTGGCGGGCTTCCAGGGCGTGACGGCTTCGGGGGAACTCACCACCCTGGGCCGAGGAGGGTCGGACACCACCGCGGTGGCCATCGCGGCGGCCTTGGGGGCCGATGTGTGCGAAATCTACACGGATGTATCCGGGGTCTACACCGCGGACCCACGTCTCGTGCCAGAGGCCTGCAAGCTGCGGTACTTGACCTACGACGAGATGCTGGAGATGGCCAGCAGCGGCGCGGTGGTGCTCCAGACCCGGGCCGCGGAGTACGCGAAGCTCCACCGGGTGCGGCTGCACGTGCGGAGCACCTTTGAGGAGGAAGAAGGGACCCTCATCGGGGAGGAAGCCATGGAACCCGTGCGGGTGGTGAATGCGGTCACCCATGACCTCAACGTGTGCAAGATCACAGTCCAGGACCTGCCGGATGTCCCCGGGGTAGCACACCGGCTCTTCAGCGTGCTGGCGGAGGCCCACATCAACGTAGACATGATCGTGCAGACCGCAAGCCGGGGGGGGCGGGCGGATATCTCCTTCACCGTGAGCCGCCAGGATGCCCGAACCGCCCTGGAAGCCGCGGAGCAGGTAGCCCGGGAACTGGGCGCCACGCGGGTGGAGGGGGAGGAGGGCGTGGCCAAGGTATCCGTGGTGGGAGCGGGAATGGTCAGCAACCCCGGGGTGGCGGCCACCATGTTCGGAGCGCTCGCGGCGGAGCAGATCAACATCCAGATGATCAGTACCTCCGAGATCAAGATCTCCTGCGTGATTGACGCCGCGAGCGTCCCCCGGGCCGTACGGGCCCTGCACCGGGCCTTCAACCTGGAGGAGCTCCCGTAGGTATCCGCATCGGAGCACCTCCCACCACCTTCCCGCCACCCCGGCCCGCGAGGGGGGCTCTGCCCCCGTGCAGGAACGCGCCGCCTCCGTACCGTTTGCCCTGGCGTACCCCAAGCGGTTGATCCCGGCGACCCCCCGATGGTAGCATGGTTGCAAACAAATGTTCGCAAAGGAGTCGGATGTGGGAGTCCGGTACGTCTGCCAGGCCTGCGGGTTTGCCTCCGGGAAGTGGCTGGGCCGGTGCCCCGGGTGTGAGGGGTGGGGCACCCTGGTGGAGGAGCCGGACTTGCCGCGCCGCCCATGGGCGGCGCGCGCCGCGGAGCCCATCGCACTCCCGGACGTTCGGCCGCTCCCGGAGACCCGGCTCGTGACGGGGATCGGGGAGCTGGACCGGGTGCTAGGAGGCGGGATTGTGCCCGGCTCCTTGGTGTTGGTCGGGGGGGATCCCGGAATCGGGAAGAGCACCTTGGCGCTCATGATGGCGCAGCGGCTGGCCGTGCACGGTCGCACGGTGCTGTACGTCTCGGGCGAGGAATCCGTGCAGCAGACGAAGATGCGCGCGGACCGCATCGGAGCGGACTCGCGGGGGATCCTGCTGCTGGCGGAGACGGAGTTGGAAACGGTGCTGGAGGTAGCCCGCCGCCTCCGGCCCGCGCTCCTGGTGGTGGACAGCATCCAGACCGTCTACCGGCGGGAACTGGGAAGCGCTCCGGGGAGCGTGGGGCAGGTACGGGAGTGCGCCGCGGCCCTGTTGCAGCTCGCGAAGACGGAGGGAATTGCAGTACTGCTGATAGGGCACGTCACGAAGGAGGGAACCCTCGCGGGCCCCCGGGTGCTGGAGCACACGGTGGATACGGTGCTGTACTTCGAGGGCGAACGGCACCAGGCATACCGCATTCTGCGGGCACAGAAGAACCGGTTCGGCTCCACCAACGAGATCGGGGTCTTCGAGATGCACCCGGAGGGACTGCGGGAGGTCCCCAATCCCTCCACCGTCTTTCTCGGAGACCGACCGCCGGACGCGGCGGGAACCGCGGTGGTGTGCGTGCTGGAGGGAACCCGGCCGCTCCTCGTGGAGGTGCAAGCCCTCGTGAGTTCCACGGTGTTCGGCACTCCTCGCCGGGCGACCTCAGGGCTCGACCACAATCGACTGCTCCTGTTGTTGGCGGTGCTGGAGAAGCGAGCGGGGTTTCACCTCGGGGGGTGCGACGTGTACGTGAACGCCGCGGGCGGCGTCCGCGTGGAGGAACCCGCGGTGGACCTCGGAGTGCTGCTGGCCGTGGCCTCCTCCTACCGGGACCGACCTCTGGACCCGCACACCGTTTTCTGCGGCGAGGTGGGACTCGGCGGCGAGATCCGAGGAATTCCGCAGCTTGGCCGTCGCCTCCTGGAGGCGGCGAAGCTGGGGTTCCGGCGTATGGTGGTGCCCCGCGCGGGCTCCGTGACCGGGGGGGATCCCGGCATCGAGGTTGTGACCGTGGGGACCGTGGAGGAGGCCCTGGGACTCCTCTAGCCCTCCCCCGTGGCACCTCCCGTTCGTGGAACACTATACTGGCTTGGAACATGGCATCGGTGGAGGTAGTGGCACGCATTACCCGGACCGGGGGAGCCCTGCTGGGGGCCGCGGTGGGCTTCCAGGCCGTGCAGGCCCTCCTCCCCCTGGTGGGAGCCGGTTGGAACGGCTGGCATCGGTTCGGCGTCCAGCTGCTGGGAGGGGTGGTGGGTGCCGCGGTGGGGGCCGCCGTGGCCCAGCCCCTGTGGCGGCGGTTCGTCCGGGCCATGACCGGGGTGCTCGCCTGGCTCCACCGCATGCCCGTGCGGGAGTTGACGGTGGGGTTGGTGGGCCTGAGTGCGGGGCTGCTGCTCGCCACCCCCATCGGGTATCTGCTCTCCGGAATCCCCGTGATTGGAGGATACCTGCGGTTGGCGGCCCTTCTGGTGCTCGGGTATCTCGGGTGGCACTTCGCGCAGCTGCGGCGGGAAGAGCTCATCACCCTGTGGGAGCGGTCCACGAGGCGCCGGGGGACCGCCAAGATCCTCGATACCAGCGCCATCATTGATGGCCGCATCGCGGACGTGGTGCGCGCGGGGTTCCTGGAGGGACCCATTCTCGTGCCTCGCTCCGTACTGCGGGAGCTGCAGGCCATCGCGGACTCCCCGGATCCCCTGCGCCGGAACCGGGGCCGGCGAGGTCTGGAGATCCTGGGGCGGCTCCAGGCGGAGCTGCAGGCGGTCCAGGTGGTGGAGGATGAGGGTCCGGGGGAGGTGGACGAGCGGCTTGTGCGACTCGCGAAGGCCCACCGGGCTGGAATCGTGACCACGGACTTCAACCTGGGCAGGATCGCGGAACTGCAGGGGGTGCGGGTGCTGAACGTGAACGATCTCAGCAACGCCCTGCGGCCCGTGGTGCTGCCCGGGGAGGAGCTCACGGTGCACCTGGTGCGGGAAGGAAGGGAACCGGGGCAGGGCGTGGGGTACCTGGAGGACGGAACCATGATCGTCGTGGAGGGGGGCAAGCGGTGGATCGGTACGACCTCCGAGGTGGTGGTCACCAGCGTGCTCCAGACCTCCGCGGGCCGCATGATCTTCGCCCGTCCCAAGCAGGAGGAGGACCTGCGGCGGAGTACGGGGTAGGGGAGGGGCGGTGCGCGTGGGAGCCATCATCGCCGCCGCAGGTCGGGGGAACCGCCTGGGAATGGAGGAGCCGAAGCCCCTGGTGATGCTGGCAGGTCTTCCCCTCGCGGTCCGGGCCGTGCTTCCCTTCCAGCGCTGTCCATGTGTGACGGAGGTGGTGGTGGTAGCTCCGGAGGGAGGCTTGGAGGCCATGCGCACGTGGATCCAGCGGTGCGGCCTCTCCAAGGTACACACGGTGGTGGCGGGGGGCGCGCAACGCCAGGATTCCGTCCACCGGGGCCTGGAGGCGCTGCGGGACACCGAGGTGGTGCTGGTGCACGACGGGGCAAGGCCGCTTGTGGAGGAAGCGCTCATCGAGCGGGTGATCTGGGCCGCGGCGGAGTACGGGGCCGCGGTACCGGCTCTCCCCGTACACGACACCCTCAAACGCGTGCGGGGAGGGCTCGTGGAGCAGACCGTGGACCGCACGGAGATCTGGACCGTGCAGACGCCCCAGGGCTTTCGGGCAGAGCTCCTGCGGGCCGCCCACGCCCGGGCCCGGCAGGAAGGATTCTACGGGACGGACGACGCGGTGCTGGTGGAGCGCCTCGGGTATCCGGTCCGCGTGGTTCCGGGCAGCGTCCGAAACCTGAAGATCACCACGCGGGAGGACCTGTGGGTGGCGGAGGCGTTGCTTCGGTGGCACGAGGGATTCGGATAGGGATCGGGGTGGACATACATCCCCTGGAAGCCGGACGCCGGCTCGTGCTCGGAGGGGTGGAGATCCCCTCCGAGCGGGGGCTGGCGGGGTGGAGCGACGGGGACGTGCTCGTGCACGCCATCATGGACGCGGTCCTAGGAGCTTTGGGTCTTCCGGACATCGGCACCCACTTTCCCCCGGGAGACGAGCGGTACCGAGACGCCCGCAGCCTGGACCTGCTGCAGGAGGTTCGGGAGTGGGTGGAGGCGCGGGACTACCGGGTGGCCCAGGTCTCTACGGTGATCATGGCGGAGGCCCCCCGGCTCCGGCCGTACGTGGCCCGCATGCGTGCCCACCTAGCGGAGGCGCTCGACCTAGCGGTGGAGGACGTGGGAATTCAGGTCACCACCGCGGAGGGACTGGGGGCGGTGGGGCAGGGAGAAGGGATCCAGGCTTTCGCGGTGGTACTGCTGGAGCCACTCTGACCGCGGAGGAGGGAACCGTGGCCTTGCACGTGACCAACACCATGACCCGCCGCAAGGAGCGGTTTAAGCCGATGGACCCTCCGGAGGTGCGCATGTACGTCTGCGGGGTGAACCTCTACGGTCCCGCACACGTGGGACATGCCCTCAGCTACGTCTTCTTCGACGTAGTACGCCGGCACCTGGAGTGGTCTGGATACCGCGTGCGCCACGTCCAGAACTTCACGGATGTGGAGGATCGTATCATCGCCCGGGCCCGAGAGGAGGGACGGACCGTCGGGGAGATCGCGGAGGAGTACATCGTGCGGTTCCACCGGGAGATGGACCGGCTCAACGTGCTTCGGGCCCACCACTACCCCCGCGCCACCCAGACCATCCCGAGGATCCTGGAGATCATCCAGGGCCTGCTGGAGAGGGGCTTCGCGTATGTGGTGGACGGGGACGTGTACTACCGGGTCCGGGCCTTTCCGGAGTATGGCAGGCTCTCGGGCCGGCGGCTCGAGGAGATGCTGGCGGGTGCCCGGGTGGCGGTGGATCCCCGGAAGGAGCATCCCATGGACTTCGCCCTCTGGACCCGCGCGAAACCCGGGGAGCCCTCCTGGTCGAGCCCGTGGGGAGAGGGACTGCCCGGATGGCACATCGAGTGCTCCGCGATGGTGCTAGAGCACCTGGGGCCCCAGATCGACATCCACGGTGGCGGAGAGGACGTCATCTTCCCCCATCATGAGAACGAGATCGCCCAGAGCGAGGCCTATACGGGCCGCAGGCCCTTCGTGCGGTACTGGCTCCACAATGCCCTCCTGCGCCCGGGGGAGAGCGAGGAGAAGATGACCCGCCACCTGGGCAATGTGGTCACCATCGAGGAGGCCCTGCGGCGCTACACCCCGGACGGGCTGCGCCTGTTCTTCCTGAGCAGCCACTACCGCAGCCCCCTCACGTGGAAGGAGCAAGCGGTGGAAGCCGCGGACCGCGGGGCCCTGCGGCTGCGCAATGCGCTTGAGGCCGTGGAGGTCGTCCTGCGGCGTACGCGGCCGAGCGGTCGGGATTCCCCCGCGGCCGTGATCCTTCGGGAGCGGGCGGATCGGGCGCGGGAGGCTTTCCGCGCGGCCCTGGACGACGATTTCGATACCCCTCGGGCCATCGCGGAGCTCCATGCGCTCGCCGCGGAGATCAACCGACTCACGGACGGACTGAGCAAGCGGCTCCCGGAAGTGGGCATCCCCGAGGATGCCGCGGACGCCCTGTCGCACGCACGGGACGTGCTCCAGGAGCTTGCCTCCGTACTGGGCCTGCGGCTTGCAGGCCGGGTTTCCCTGGAACGGCTCGGGGAGGATCTGCGACGGCTCCTCTCGGAGGAGGAGGTCCTGCGGGACGTGGATGGGGAAGGGGGTGCGGAGGAGGTGCTGGAGCGTATCCTGGAGGTCCGGCAGCGGGCCAGGGAGCGGCGCGATTTCGCCGTGGCAGACCGGATCCGCCAGCGCCTCGCGGAGATCGGGGTGGTGGTGGAGGACTTCCCGGGCGGAAGCCGCTGGCGACTCCGGGATCGCGCGGAGGAGTGATGTCGGCTGGCAAGGCGGCTGTACAGCTGGAAGGGCGGAATCCGGTTCTGGAGGCCCTGCGGGCGGGAAAGCCGCTCCGGAAGATCCAGATCTCCCGTACCGCCCGCCTCAGCGGGAGCGTGGCCCGTATCGTGGCGGAAGCCCGGTCCCGCGGGATCCCTGTGCAGTTCGTGGATCCCCGCCACCTGGACGCCCTCTCTCAGACAGGCACGCACCAGGGAGTCATAGCCTTCGCCCACGTCGTGCCCCCCATGGCGCTCGAGGACCTCTTGGACCGGGCGTGCGCGCAGGGCCAGGCCTTCCTCGTCCTCCTGGACTCCGTTCAGGATCCCCGCAACCTCGGGGCCATCCTCCGGACCGCGGAAGCTGCGGGCGCGCATGGTGCGGTGATCCCCAAGCACCGATCCGTGGGCCTAACCCCTGCGGTGGCAAAGGCCTCTGCGGGCGCGGTGGCATATCTCCCCGTGGCCGTGGTCCCCAATCTCCCGCGGGCGGTGGAGGCGTGTAAAGACTGGGGAATCTCCGTAGTGGCCGCCCACCTGGAAGGGGATCCCTACGACCAGGTGGATCTGCGTCCACCCATTGCCCTGGTGGTCGGAGGGGAGGGCACGGGCGTGAGCCGGCTCGTGCGGGAGCGGTGCGACCGGCTGGTGTGCATCCCCATGTATGGCAGGGTCTCCTCCTTGAACGCTTCGGTGGCTGCGGGCATCCTGCTCTACGAAGTGGTCCGGAGCCTGCGGCGTGCCGGGGCGCTCCCGCAGGCCCCCTGCCGGGGGGAAAACGCCAGAGGGTGAGCGGGCGGTGCGGGCGCGGTGGGGTGCCGTGATCCTGCTCGCGGTCACGGGGGCCATCCCCGTGGCCTACGCGGCGCAGGAACTTCAGTTCGCGGGCCGCATCCTTCCCGGTGTGTGGGTGCAAGACGTGCCCGTGGGCGGGAAGGCCGTGGGAGAGGCGAGGATGCTGCTGCGGAACCGGACGGACGCCCGGTTCCGCCGTCCCCTCTCCGTGCGTGTCTCCCCTCCGGGGCAGATCTGGATGTGGCGGCGGACTCCGCAGGAGCTCGGGTTCACCCCCGACCTTGCCTCTGTACTGCGGGAAGCGTACGCCGTGGGGCGCACCGGCAGCCTCATGGACCGGATGCAGGCTCGCTGGCGGTTGTGGCGCAGGCCCGTGGTGCTCCGAATCCCGATCCGGAGGCAGCCAGAACGGCTGGAAGCCTTCCTCCGCGAAGCCGCGCGCGCGGTCTACAGATCCCCCCGGGACGCCCGGTTCTGGGTGGATGACCAGGGGGTTCGGATCCTCCCCAGCCAAGATGGCGTTGCCCTGGACGAGGCCGCGGCGCGGCAACGGTTGGTCCGGGCGGTGGTCGAGGGCCGGGATGTGGTGGATCTTCCGCTTCGGGTGATCCGGCCGCGTCTGACCACGGAGGGAGCCGCGGCTTTGGGGATCCGGGAGGTGGTGGCGGAGTTCCGCACCCGGATCACCCCAGACCCGGATCGCACCCACAACATCCTCCTCACCGCGCGGCTGCTTCGGGGCCGCCTGCTGCGTACCGGAGAGGTCTTCTCCTTCAATGCGGTCGTAGGGCCCCGCACCCCGGCCCGGAGCTTCCGGCCCGCGCCGGTGATCCTCAACGACGAGTTCGTCCCCGGGGACGGTGGCGGCGTCTGCCAAGTATCCAGCACCCTCTTCAACGCGGCCCTCCTGGCAGGGCTCACCATCCTCAGCCGCACCAACCACAGCATTCCCGTGGGGTACCTCCCCATCGGCCGGGATGCCACCGTGGTCTACGGATCGGTGGACCTGGTCTTCCGGAACGACGACCCGCCGCTCCTACTTTGGGCGGAGGTGCGGAACGGGGAGCTGCGAGTTCGGTTTTACGGCCGCAGGCCCCCCGATCGGCAGGTCGAGATCCTCGTTACGGATGTGGTGCGCCTTCCCCCGCCCGAGGGATGGGTAGTGCGGGCGGATCCGGAGCTTCCGGAGGGCGTGGTGAAGGTCCTGCCGCCGAGACCTGGCTTCCGAGCCACCACCTGGCGCGTCGTGCGGGAAGGGGGCAGGGTGGTGCGGCGGGAGGTGGTGGCCCGCTCCTTCTACCGCCCCATCCCGGCTACGGTGAAGATGGGCGTCCGATCCCTCGCCCGGGCGCCGCGTTCACCTTGACCCTTCCCATCGAGGCTCCCTATAATGACAGCGGCCCGAAGCCAATCGCTCGAGCAGTCCGAATCCGTGGAGGCGCGTGTGGCGGTTGCCCGAAAGGAAGCCACTTCATCCTGCTATACGGAGATGCTCGATGAGGATCTGGTGGAGGCGGCGAAACGGGGGGATGATCGGGCTTCAGAATACCTGATCAACAAGTACCGGAACTTCGTCCGCGTGAAGGCCAAGGCCTACTTCCTGGTAGGGGCTGACCGGGAAGATATCATCCAGGAAGGGATGATTGGGCTTTACAAGGCCATCCGGGATTTTCGGCGCGACAAGCTCAGCTCTTTCCGGGCTTTTGCGGAACTGTGCATCACCCGCCAGATCATCACCGCCATCAAAACCGCAACCCGCCAGAAGCACATCCCGCTCAACTCCTACATCTCCCTCAACAAGCCCATCTACGACGAGGACTCGGATCGCACGCTCCTCGACGTGATCAGCGGCATGAAGGTGGCGGACCCTGAGGAGCTGGTCATCAATCGGGAGACCTCCGCCCGGATGCGGGACAGGATCCGGCGTAACCTCAGCGAGCTGGAGCATCAGGTCCTCACCGCGTACCTGGAGGGCAAGTCCTATCAGGAGATGGCCGCGGAACTGCGGCGGCATGTGAAGTCCATCGACAACGCCCTCCAGCGGGTGAAGCGCAAGCTGGAGAAGAACCTGGAGCAGGACGACTAGCTTGGTGCGCATCCCCTGCCCCCACTGCGGCGCACCCATCCTCCGTACGACCCCCACAGAAGAAGGCGAGCAGGTGCGGTGTCCTCGCTGCGGGCACGTTTTCGAGCCTCCGGAGGAGGAGTGGGTGGATCCGGAGGATGCCTGAGCTCAGCCCCCGATCTGGGTCATGACCCGCTGCTGGGGGTACATGCGCTCCGCCAGGGCGTGGCCGAAGGGACGGCGGTAGGCGGCGGCCCGGAAGATCTCCCGCAGCTCCTCGTACGTGGCGCCGCGGCGCAGGGGAGTCAGCAGATCCACCTCGTCGTCCCGTAAAAGACAGAGCCGCAGCTTGCCGTCCGGCGTGAGCCGCAGCCGTCCGCACTTGCTGCAGAAGGGTTGGCTTACGGGACTGATGAACCCGAGGGTTCCTGCCGCGCCGGGAATTCGGTAGGTGCGGGCCGGATCTTCCCCAGACAGGTCCAGGGGTTCGAGCGGTCCGAAGGCGGCCTCGATGCGGGCCATGGTCTCCTCGCTGGGCACAACCCCCGCCAGGGCCAGATCTGCCACCTCCCCGAAGGGCATGACCTCGATGAACCGGACCTCCCATGCGTGGTTCAGGGTGAGCGCGGCGAGGTCTGTGACCTCCTCGTCGTTGAAGGATCGCACCACCACCGTGTTCACCTTGATGGGGTGGAGCCCCGCCTCCTCCGCGGCCCGGATGCCTTCCAGGACGTCCCGGAGTCGCCCTCCCCGGGTGATGCGGGCGAAGGTCTGGGGGTTGAGGGTATCCAGGCTCACGTTCACCCTCCGGAGCCCCGCGCGGGCTAGAGGCCCCGCGAGGCTGCGCAGCCGCACGCCGTTCGTGGTCATGGCCACGTCCCGGATGCCCGGGATCTCCGCAATCCCCCGTACGATGTCCAGAAGATCCGGTCGCACCGTAGGCTCCCCGCCCGTGAGCCGGACCTTGACCACTCCCAGCTCCGCCGCGATGCGGGTGAGGGTGAGGATCTCGTCTACCCGCATCAGGCCTTCCCGGGGGAGGAACGGGATCCCTTCCTCCGGCATGCAGTACACACAGCGAAGGTTACAGCGGTCCGTGAGGGAGATCCTCAGATCCTGGATGGGGCGTCCGTACTGATCCAGCATCCACGGCTCCGCGACGGGTCACCGGGACGATTCTAAACCAATCCAATCAAGAATTCCACCCGACGGCGACAGCATCCGGAGCCCTCGAAAGGCCTGCCTGGAGCGGGCGACGGGATTCGAACCCGCGGCCTTCGGCTTGGGGGGCCGACGCTCTACCCCTGAGCTACACCCGCCCGCCTAGCCCTCATTGTAGCAGATCTCAGCAAGTCCGGGGGATTTTGCCCCCAGGGGGTGGAATTCTATCCGGGATGGAGATCGTCCTCCTCCATTACACGGCCCCGCCGGTGGTGGGCGGAGTGGAAGGCGTGCTCGCGGAGCAAGCCCGCTTGCTCCGGGCCGCGGGGTACCGGGTCCGGATCCTCACGGGTCGGGGGGGAAAGGAGGAAGGGCATACCCTGTTGCCGCTCCTCTACGGCCGCCACCCCGAGATTCAGGCCGCACACCGGGCCATGGAGCGGGGAGATCCGCGGCCCTTTGAGCGGGTGCGGGACCGGATCGTGCAGGACCTTACCGCGTACGTTCAGAACTGCCTCCTTCTCGTGCACAACGTGTTCACCCTAGATAAAAACCTCCCCCTCACCGCGGCCCTGCACCGTCTCCTGGACCGCTTCCCGTGGGCTCGGATGGTGGCGTGGACTCACGACCTCAGCTGGGCGGATCCTGCGGTGGCCTCTCGGATGCGGCCGGAATACCCCTGGAGCCTACTGCGGACGCCGCGGCCGGAGATCACCTATGTGGCCGTCAGCGAGGCGGTGCGGGATCTCCTGATCCGAGTCCTCGGGGTGGAGCCCGAGAAGGTACCGGTGATCCCACCGGGGGTTTCCCTGGAGTCCTTGCATCCCCTACAGCCACGGACCCGGACGCTCCTGGAGCGGCTGCGGATCCCGGATCGGTTCCCCGTCCTCCTCACGCCCGTACGGGTCACCCGGCGCAAGAACCTGGAACTCGCGGTGCGCATCACCGCGGCCATCCGGGATGCGGGCGCTGCTCCGCTCCTGGTAGTCACGGGACCTCCCGGAGCCCACACCGCCGCCAACCGGAGCTACCTCGGGGAGCTGGCTGCGCTGCGGGACACACTCGGCCTGAGGGCGCACTGCGTGTTCCTTGCAGAACTTGGGGTGCGGTGTACTGCCCGCATGGTTGGCGACCTCTACCTGATGGCGGATGCGGTGCTCCTCACGAGCGTCCAGGAAGGGTTCGGGCTCCCGGTGGCGGAGGCGGGACTGATGCGTGTGCCGGTCTTCTGCACCGCGATTCCGGCCCTGCAGGAGGTGGCAGGCCCTCACGTGCGGTTCTTCCCTCCCCAGGACTCGCCGGAGGAGATCGCCCGGGAAATCCTCAGGGACCTCGCCCAGAACCCGCAGAGTGCACTGCGTCGGAGGATCCTCGAGCGCTTTACCTGGGATCGCGTCTTCCACGAGAGGATGCAGCCGCTGCTGGATCGACTCCTGCACCCCGCGGCGGCAGGGAGGTAGGTCGAATGCGGGTGTATGTCCTGGCAAGCGGCAGCACAGCAAACGCGGTGCTGGTGGAGGGGGGATCCACGCGGGTACTGGTGGACGCGGGACTTCCCGCCCGGGCCATCCGCCGGTGGCTGGCACGGTTCGGGATCGCCCCCGCACGGCTGGACGCGGTTCTCCTCACCCACGAGCACGACGATCATACCCGGGGCGCCGCGTCCGTGGCCCGGGCTATGGGAACCGTGGTCCTTGCGAACGAGCGAACCCTGCGGGCCTGCCCTGACTTGCGGGCAGGACACGAACGGTTCGAGAACCTACGGCCTTTCCGGATCGGGGAGCTGCTGGTGGAGGCGGTCCCCGTCTCGCACGACGCCGCGGATCCCGTGGCTTTCGTCATCGAGGGGGAGGGAAGGCGGGTGGTGATCGCTACGGACCTAGGCAGGGCCGATGAGGCCTTCGTGGAGCGGGCCATGGGCGCGGACCTGGTGCTCCTGGAGGCGAACTACGACCCGCGGCTGCTGGGGGTAAGTCCATACCCCGCCGCGGTGAAACGGCGGCTCATGAGCCCCCGGGGCCACCTGAGCAACGACGCGGCCGCGCGCCTGAGCGTGCGGCTCCACACGGGAAAACCTCAGCGGGTGGTCCTCGTGCACCTCAGCGAGGTCAACAACCTCGCCCCCCTTGCCCGGGACATCGTGATCACGGCCCTGCACCGGGAGGGCATCGACCAGGTGGCGGTGGAAACCGTCCGGCCCAATACAGGGGGCGCGTGGTGGAGGGTAGGGGAATGAGCCGAGCGCTTTCGGAAATGGCCCGGGGCGAACTCCTGCGCGTCGGGCAAGCGGACCTCCTCATCGGCATTCCCAGCCACCACAACGCCTCCACCATCCGCTACGTGGTGGAAGCAGCCGCGGAGGGCGCCCGAGGGTCGTTCCCGGGTCTTCGCATCGTGATCCTCAACGTCGACGGAGGATCCACGGATGGCACCCCGCAGCTGGCTTTGAGCGCCCGGGTTCCGGAGGGCGTCGCGGTGCTCACCACGCCGTACGAGGGTCCCCCGGGAAAGGGGAGCGCGGTGCGGGCCGTTTTCGAGGCTGCCCGCCTTCTGGGCGCCCGGGCCTGCGCCACCCTGGATGCGGACCTTCGGTCCATCGCACCGTGGTGGATGGAGCGGCTGCTTGCGCCCGTGGTCCGGGGCGAGGCGGAGTACGTGGCGCCGTACTACGTGCGGCACAAGTACGACGGCACCATCACCAACCACCTAGCCTACCCTATGACGAGGGCCCTGTACGGTGTGCGCGTACGCCAGCCCATCGGTGGAGACTTCGCCTTCTCCGGAGAATTCGCGGCACGGGCGCTGCAGGCACCCGTTTGGGAGGGGGACGTGGCGCGGTTCGGGGTGGACATCTGGATGACCACCACCGCCCTCAACGGAGGCTACCGGGTGGTCCAGGCGCATCTTGGCGTAAAATTGCACGATCCCCGGGATCCGGCCGCGCACCTCGGTCCCATGTTCCGCCAGGTGGTGGGAACCCTCTTCAACCTGATGGAGACGTACACGGATCGGTGGCGGCGGATCGTGGGCAGTGTGCCTGCCCCTCTGGTAGGCGAACCCGTGGAGGTAGAGCCCGAGCCGGTTCCCGTGAACCGCGCAGCCCTCGTGGAAGGATTCCGGAGCGGGTTCTCCCGCTTCGGGGAGATGTGGCGGGAGGTGCTGGGACCGGAGGAGTTCGCGACGCTGGCCTCCCGCATGGAGGTTTCGGAACTCCCGGATCCCCTCTGGGCGCGGATCTGCTATGCCTTTGCCGTGGCCTTCCACCGGATGAAGGCCGGTGAACTCCTGGAAGCCCTGGTTCCCCTGTACTTTGGCCGGGTGGCAGCCTTCGTGCAGGAGACGGAGGGGATGACCACGCGGGAAGCGGAGACGGTGGTGGAGCGGCAGGCGGAGGCCTTCGAGGTGCACAAGCCGTATCTGCTGGCGCTGTGGAACCGGGCGTAGGCATGTGGCGGGACAGTCGGTGGCTACGGGTGGGGGAGGATCCGGAACTACGTCGGGATGCGGCCTGCATCCTCCAATCGGCCCTTCGGGCGGTAGACGCCCGGGAAGCGGTCCGCAGGTTCTTGCGCATGGAGGACGGGATGCTGCGCGTCGCAGACCGTGCGTATCCCCTGGAGGCCTACGACCGGGTCCTCGTGATCGGCTTCGGAAAAGCCAGCGTGGCCATGGCGCAGGCGGTGGAGGAGCTCCTGGGGGACCGGATTTCCGGAGGACTCGTGGTGACCAAGGAAGGACACGGTCTTGGGCTGCGGCACGTGGAGGTGGTGGAGGCTGGGCATCCCCTGCCAGATGTGAGGGGGGAGGAAGCGGCGCGCCGCGCCCTCGACCTTGCGCGGCAGGCCGGGGAGGGTGATCTCCTGCTCTGCCTCGTCTCGGGAGGGGGGTCCGCCTTGCTTGCGCTGCCTGCTCCGGGCCTCACCCTGGAGGACAAGGTGCGTACCACGGACCTGTTGCTCCGCACCGGCGCCACCATCGGGGAGCTCAACGCGGTGCGCAAGCATCTGTCTGCCATCAAGGGTGGGTGGTTCGCAAAGGCCGCGTTTCCGGCCACGGTGGTGGCCCTGGTGCTGAGCGACGTGCTGGGCGACCACCTGAACACCATCGCCTCGGGTCCGCTTGCCCCAGATCCCACCACGTACCGCGACGCGGTGGAGATCCTGGAACGGTATGGCCTGTTGGCGGAAATACCGGAAGCCGTGCGCCGCCACCTGGAGCAGGGGATGGCCGGGGAGATCCCGGAGACGCCTAAACCCGGAGATCCCGCCTTCGAGCGGGTGCATGCGGTGATCGTCGGAAACCTCGCCCAAGCCGTGGAGGCGGCGGCCGGGCAAGCCAAGACCCTGGGGTACCACACCTTCGTCCTCACCACGTTCCTCGAGGGAGAAGCCCGGGAGGTGGGAAGGGTGGTGGCGGCTCTGGCACGCGAGGAACGCAGGGCCGGCCGGCCTTTGCCGCTGCCCGCCTGCCTCCTCTTGGGCGGGGAGACCACGGTGACGGTACGGGGCAGGGGGAAAGGCGGCCGCAACCAGGAGCTCGCCCTCAGCGCGGCCGTGGCCCTAGAAGGGGTAAGGGGGGTGTTGGTGGTGAGTTTGGCTACGGACGGGACGGATGGCCCCACAGACGCGGCGGGCGGCGTGGCGGACGGGACCACGGCCGTCCGGGCCCGGACCCTGGGATACGATCCCCGGCGTTCCCTCGCGGACAACGATGCCTATCCCTGCCTAGACGCTGTAGGGGACCTGCTGCGCACGGGTCCCACCGGGACCAACGTGAACGACTTGGTGCTGGTGTTCGTGAGGGATTAGCGCAGGCGGCGCACGTAGGTGGGATAACCGGATCGGCCGAGGAGATCCGCGAGGCGGTGCGCCTGCCGCTCAGTCTCGAATTTCCCTACCACCACCCGGTGGAGGCTACCGGAGAGGATGCGGGCCCTGTAGCCGTCCTCCGCGAGCCGCTTCACCATCGTCCGCGCGTTTGCGGAATGCCGGTAAGCGCCCACCTGGACGGTGTAAAGCACTTGAGGAGCAGGGGTGGCCGGTTCAGCCATAGGGGAGAGAGGGGGTGGAGAAGATTTCTGGACGAGGCGGGGGGTGGAAGAAGGCTGAGGTGCGCTCACCGCTGAGAGGGCGGCGGGGGCTTCCAGGTTACCCGCAAGGTACCCCACAAGAAAGCCTCCTGCCACGGCTGCAGCTACCCGCGCCTCCGGCCGCAGGGGTCGGGCTCTCATCAGACCCGGGACAAGGACGAGGACCCCTAGGGCTAACAGCACATCCCCCAGGCTGAAAACGTTCGCAAACGGAAGTCCAGCAGGGATGGCGAAGACGTCCGCCAGAAACCACAGCCGGGTCTGCGGCCCGATGAGGGAGGAGTTGTTGTAGGTTCCTCCTGCCTCCTGCAGGAGCGTCCACCGGCCCGCAGCCCGCAGGGCCTCCTCCGAGGCGGGCATGTACCCGCCGTTGCTGAGGATCACCAAGGCGTTGGCCAGGAATCCCGCGGCTAGCAGCCACATCCCCGGAAGCCGTCGGTTCGCCCCGATAAAGACCGCCAGCAGGAGGTAGGACAGGGCGTGTACGGGAACAACGGGGAACCGCACCGGCACGAGGCGCGAGGTAGGGTCGAAGATCAGGAGTTGCGTGAGGATGGCGAGGAGGGCCATCCAGGGCAGGCGGAGCTCGGATTCCGCTAGGTTACGAAGACTTCCGCCCCGGATCCATCCGACGCAGAGGGACAACGCGAGGGGGAGCAGGAGGAGCATCGGGATCAACGGCCTCCAGGATCTCAGAAACCGATTCGGTAGCGGCCAGGACGGGTTTCTCAAGCACCCGGCGTTCCATAAGTTCGTCCTCCAGGGCCCGCACCACGGAGAGATCATACTGTTTACCGGCCAACCGGTACAACTCCCGTACAGCCTCCTCCGGGCTTTTGGCGGGCCGGTAGGGGCGTAGGGTGGTCATGGCATCGTAGGCATCGGCCACCGCGAGGATGCGGGCAGATAAGCCGATCTCCTCCCCCTGTAGTCCCTTCGGATACCCGGACCCATCCAGCCGCTCGTGGTGCTGGAGGAGGATGTCGAGGGCATCCCGGTACAGGCTGATGTGACCCAGGATGCGGGCACCCGCCTCCACGTGCCCCCGCATCTCCTTGAGCTCCTCGGCGCTGAGGGGAGCGGGCTTGAGGAGGATGGCGTCCCGGACCGCGATCTTGCCTACGTCGTGCACCCGGGCGATAGCGTAGAGACGGTTCACCTCACGGTCCGGGAGCTGCAGGCGGCGGGCGATGGCCCGGCAGAGTTCCGCCACCCGATGGGAGTGCTGGGCCGTGTAGGGATCCCGGGCGTCCACCGCCTCCGCGAGGGCGTGAAGGAAGTTGTCGGTCTCGATGCGGAGCTGGACATAGTTGGCGTAGGAGAGCTTGGTCATCATGGCGGCGGGGGCGAGGAGGACAACAAGCAGAGGGTGAATTGTCCATATCACTGATCCAACAACTGCAAGCCCGACCATTGAAACAAAGACAGGTGTTATGAGCTGTGCATTAAGTAGAAGAGTGTCTCGAAGAGAAATAGAAGCGGCTAATGAAATTACAATACTGAGGAGGCCAATGTTCACAACGAAAAATGTAATTCCAGCGATGACACCGCCAAGAAGCCGCAAAGCCAGAACCTGTGGTAAGGCATGTCCGCCAGCAATAGCCTCGAATACGTGGCCTGCCAGCCACGTAGCTATAGCATGGTTTCCGGCATTGAACAAAGTTTTATACCAAGGTTTACCTTCATAAAGATCAGTAGAGATGGAAGTGAGCATTGCGACAAGAACTGCAAACGTCCATCCGTACAACATTAAAGTAGGCAGAAAAACGGCAAGCCCAAGGGTTACTTCAGTTTTGTTCTCAGGGCCAAAATAATATTGGACTGGCTTAAGTTCACTTAGGATACCTAAGAACGTCAGAAGCATGAGAGCTGCGACATCTGTTTGGTGGTAAGGACTGCTGGTTTGGGAGAACACGTAGATTACTTGGCCCAAAACTGCAGCGCCCCCTAGAATGCAGAGGCCCACAAAGAACTGCAACGATCTCTTCATCGTCCACCTGTTAGGAGAGCGATTTCCAGTAGGACCCTGGGTAAGCAATTTTGGGGCCATTATTTTGTCTTTTTAGGGAACAATTAAACGGCAGGGGAAGGATCCAACTTCACCCTACCAACATGATCAAATGAGGCTCACCTACATCCAGGTCAAATTACCCCCACTTGCCAGCAGCCCCACCGGCCACCAGCAGGCTCGCCAGGGTCGTCAGGGCCAGCGCCAGCCGCACCACGTACACTCCCCACTTGTTCATCTCCTTGCCCTCCTTTCATTCGTTTTATTAGTATAATTTCCAGGAGTTAGACACCATACATTCAGATTATCCGAACTTTACCCCCACTTATTCATCACATCCCCCCCTCCTTCGTTCGAGAAGTTCGTATTCAAGTTTCCATGGAACCTATTTAGTCTGGCACGAAATTTGCTCTATACTGCCGGCGGGAGAGTAAAAGGTTGATTTCGACAATTTAGAAATCCGCCTGGACCGGAAACACCCTTTCCGGTCAATAGGGAAGGTATTCCGTTTTCCAGGCAGGACCTGAAAGTTGGCCGTCGCTTCCCTCGCCGGCCTTCTAAGGGGAATTTGTACTATCCAGAGCCTTCTGTCAAGCGAAAAATGCCAGGAAACCCGGAATTTCGCGTCCAATCGCGAAAAATCTCGATCTCTCGTGGTCCCCCACAGGCCAAACCCCCTCCCTTCCTGGGGTTGCCCCGGGGTCTGCTCCGTGGCATTATCCCAGGCAGTGCCCGGCCAGCTGGGAGGAGGTTTGTGCGGGTACTCTTCGTGGTGGCTGAAATGGTTCCCTTCGCGAAGACCGGGGGACTTGCGGATGTGGCAGGAGCCCTTCCCCCTGCCCTCCGTGACCTGGGGGTGGACGTGCGCGTCCTGATGCCCCGGTATGCTGCGGTGGACCCCGGACGCCATGGACTCAAGCGCGTGGGTGAGGTCTCGGCACCCGTGGAGGGCCGGGGGGAGCTCGCCGGGATATGGGAGGGGAGCCTTGCCGGGAAGGTCCCGGTGTGGTTCCTGGACCACCTGGGCTACTACGGACGGCCCGGGATCTACGGGGAGAGGGGACAGGACTACGGGGACAACCTGCATCGGTTCACCTTCCTGTGCCGGGCGGCCCTCGCCTGGGTCCGGTTGGCAGGGTGGGTTCCGGACGTCTTTCACTGCCACGACTGGCACACAGCCATGGTCCCCATTTACCTGGACACCGTGGAACGTGGGGCCTCCGTCCTCGGCGGTACGGCTACCCTCTTCACCATCCACAATCTGGCCTATCAGGGAATCTTCCCCCGGGAGCAGTTCCCCGTGACCGGCCTACCCGAGGAGGTGTACTGGTCCCGTCTGGAGTTCTACGGCTCTCTGAACCTCATGAAGGGAGCGCTGCTCTCCGCGGATCTCCTCAGCACCGTGAGCGAGACCTATGCCCGGGAGATCCAGACCCCGGAGTTCGGGTATGGACTCGATGGGGTGCTGCGCACCCGTAGCCAGGACCTCTACGGGGTCCTGAACGGGGTGGACTACTCGGTCTGGGACCCCCGCATGGACCCCTACATCCCCGCCCGGTACGGGCTCGAGGACCTCTCGGGGAAACGCATCTGCAAGCGGGCCCTGCAGGCGGAGTTCGGGCTCCCGGATGAGCCCGAGGTGCCGCTACTGGGCATGGTCACGCGCCTGGTGGACCAAAAAGGGCTTGACCTAGTCCAGGAGTGCCTGGAGCGGATGGTGGCCGCGGGCGTGCAGTTCGTGCTGCTGGGTATGGGGGATCCGAGGTACGAAGCTGCTTTCACGGATGCGGCCCAACGGTACCCACGGAACGTGGGGGTCCGTATTGGGTTCGACGAAGGGCTCGCGCACCGCATCGAGGCAGGCTGTGACCTGTTCCTCATGCCTTCCCGGTACGAACCCTCCGGCCTCAACCAGCTCTACAGTCTCCGGTACGGGACCGTGCCCGTGGTCCGGCGCACGGGGGGACTGGCGGACAGCATCATAGACGCCACCCCGGAGGCCATCGCCCGCGGGGAGGCCAACGGGTTCGTGTTCGAGGCGTACACCCCGGATGCCCTGTGGGAGGCCATCCGCCGGGCCCTGGACGCGTTCCGGAATCCCGCCCTCTGGCGTACACTGGTGCAGGCCGGGATGCGGGCGGACTTCTCGTGGAGCCGGTCCGCGCGCCGGTACATGGAGCTGTACGAACGAGCCCGTGCGAAGAAGAGGCGTTGAGGGTGCCTGAGCTGCGACGGGACGCCATCTCCGGCCGGTGGGTGATCATCGCCACGGATCGGCTCATGCGCCCCACGGACTTTGTCCGACCCAAGGAGGTGGTGGAGAACCGGAACCGCTGCCCCTTCTGCTGGGGCAAGGAATCCGAGACCCCACCCGAAATTCTCGCCCTCCGACCCGATGGGAGTCCTCCCAATACCCCCGGTTGGGAGGTGCGGGTGGTTCCCAACAAGTTCCCTGCCCTCCGCATCGAGGGAGTGCTGGCGCCTGCGGGCGCGCCGCTCTTTGAGCACATGGACGGGGTCGGAGCCCACGAGGTGATCATCGAGACCCCGGAGCACGACACGCACCTGGGGCTCATGTCCCAGGAACAGGTGGCCAAGGTCCTGTGGGTGTACCGGGAGCGGTACCTGGATCTCGACCGGGATCCCCGGTTTCGATACGCCCTGCTCTTCCGCAACCACGGACGAAGCGCAGGCGCAAGCCTGTCGCACCCGCACTCCCAGCTCATTGCCCTCCCGGTCCTTCCCCGGCGGGCGGAGGAGGAGCTGGAGGTGGCCCGGGGGTACTTCGCAGATCGGGCCCGCTGTCTATATTGCGATGTGCTGGATGCGGAGCGGCGTAGCGGCGATCGGCTGGTGTACGAGAACGAAGGCTTCGTGGCCTACGAACCTTATGCCTCCCGCTTCCCATACGAGACATGGATCGTCCCCAAGCGCCACGCGGCCTCCTTCGGCGAGCTGCGGGACGAGGAGCTCCTGGAGGCCGCGGACGCCCTCCGCACCACGCTCTGGAAGCTCCACACGGTCCTCGAGAACCCTCCGTACAACTTCATCGTGCATACCGCACCCTACGATGCCTTCCCCGGCCACTTCTACCACTGGCACGTGGAGATCATGCCGCGGCTTACGCAGGTGGCAGGATTCGAGTGGGGCACGGGCTTCTACATCAATGTGGTTCCGCCGGAGGAGGCGGCCCGGCAGCTGCGTTCCGCCGAGCCGGTACCGACCCTCCTCGCTTCCCGGGAGGCGGCGAACCTCCACGGAGAGGTGGGGGGCTAGGAGGTCGTGATCCCGTGTGGCAAGCGGTGGCCGTGGGCGGGCTGTGCGCGGTAGGGTTTCTCGATAGCCTGTACTTCGTGCTGGTGCAGCACCGGGTTCTCCCATCAGATCCCCGGTGGCTCCCGCAGTTCTGCCGCATGGAGCAGGGCCGCTGTCTTTCCATCCTGGAAGCGCCGGAAGCCCGCCTGCTGGGGGTTCCGAACAGTATGGTGGGCCTGGGGTTCTATCCCGGGGTGTTCGCCGCGGTTCTCCTCGCTCAGCTGGGAGACCGGCGGTGGCTCGGCGCTGTCCTCGCCGCCGCCCTCGGAGCCGTGCTTGCCGGCCTCTACCTGGTCTGGGCCCTGGTGTGGCGGCTGCGCACCCACTGTCCTCTGTGCTATCTTGCCCATGTCGTGAACGCCGCGCTGCTGGCGCTGCTCGTCTTCGCAGCGCGCACGGGATGGAGGTAGCCATGGAGATCGGCGATTTCCGACCCGCGGACCGATGGTTGCTGGGACCCGGGCCCAGCAACGTGCACCCCCGCGTCCTGCGGGCCCTGGGTACACCGGTGCTAGGACATCTGGACCCCCAGTTCCTCAGCGCCCTCGCGGAAGTGGCGGATCTCCTCCGCGTGGCCTACCGGACCCGCAACGAGTGGACCTTCGCGATCTCAGGGACGGGGAGCGCGGGGATGGAGGCGGTAGCTAGTAGCCTCACGGAGCCGGGCGACCGGGTCCTGGTGTGCGTGGCGGGATACTTCGGTGACCGGATGCGGGAGGTGTTCCGAAGGTGCGGGGCGGAGGTGGTCACGGTGGAAGCCCCGTGGGGTAGACCCGTGGATCCGGAGGATGTGGCGCGCGTGGCCCGGGAGACGCGGCCCCGCATCCTGGCCCTGGTGCACGCGGAGACCTCCACCGGTGTCCAGCAGCCCCTGGAGGAGATCCGGGACATCGCCCGCGCGCACGGGGCGCTGCTGGTGGTGGACGCGGTCACCTCCTTCGGGGGTATTCCCCTGGAGGTGGATCGCACGGGGCTGGACGCGGTGTTCGCCTGTACCCAGAAGTGCCTCGGAGCGCCCCCGGGAATGAGCCCGGTGACGCTCAGCGAGGCCGCGGTGCGGAAGATCCAGGGGCGGCGCCGGCCCGTGCAGTCCTACTACTTCGATCTGGGTCTCCTGTGGGGGTACTGGTCCGGCAGCGGGTACCACCACACCATGTCCGCCACCATGATCTATGCCCTCCGCGAGGCCCTACGCATCCTTCTGGAAGAGGGCCTGGAGGCCCGGTGGGCCCGCCACGATCGGGTCGGGCGAGCCTTGCAGGCGGGGCTACAGGCCATGGGCCTTGAGCTGTTCGCGGCGGAGGGCTACCGGCTCCCCGTGCTCACCACGGTTCGGGTGCCGGAGAGTTTGGACGGCGAGCGGGTTCGAGCTCGGCTGCTGGAGCAGTTCGACATCGAGATCGGCGCGGGATTCGGATCCTTTCGGAACCACCTCTGGCGGATCGGGACCATGGGCTACAACGCCCAGCCCCGGGTGGTCCTGTTGCTCCTCTCGGCCCTGGAGGCCGTCCTCCAGGAGGAGGGCTTCCGGGTTCCCCCGGGGGCAGGCGTGGAGGCCGCGCGGAAAGTCCTGGGAAGCACCTAGGGGGTCGACGGAGATCCGGAAAACCCCATCCGCTCGCTGATGCGTCGGGCCGCCGCCATCACCGCCCGGGCCACCTCAGGGAAGCGACGGTACGGCAGACGAGTCACGGGGGCGGAGATGGAAAGGGCCGCCACCACCCTCCCCGTGGCGTCGCGCACGGGAGCCGCCACGCACCGCACCCCGATCTCCCGCTCCTCCCGGTCCACGGCATATCCCCGCGCCCGTACCCACCGCAGTTCCTGTAAGATCGCCTCCGGATCCGTGAGGGTCCGGGCCGTATAGCGAGGAAGGGGTCCTGGTCCGAGCATGGCCCGTACTTTCTCTTCCGGCTCCCACGCCAGCAGCACCTTGCCCACGCCTGTGCAGTAGAGGGGATGCCGCGCGCCGGGGTGCGCGAACAGCCTGAGCATCCTGGGGCTTTCCACCTGCAGAACGTAGACGGCCTCCCTGCCGTCCCGCACCGCGAGGTTGGCGGTCTCGCTCAGCTGCTTCACCAGTTCCGCCATGACGGGCCGGGCTACCTCGGGGAGCCGGTGAGATGCGAGGAACGCGGTCCCCACTTCGAAGGCCTTGAGCCCCACCCGGTAACGTCCGGATTCCTCCACCTGGGCCACGAATCCGCGACGGCGGAGGGTCTCCAGGAGGCGGTGGGTGGTGCTGAAGGGAAGGTGCGCCCGGCGGGCGATCTCCGTGAGGCTCTGCTCCGGGTCCCGCGCGAGGATCTCCAGCACCTGCAGGCCCCGCACCAGGGACCGCACGGTGCGGTCCCCGCCCGCCCGGCCGGTGATCCGCGGACGTCCCATGGCTTTCCACATTGTAGAAAAAACTTCCGTATATTGACAACTCCCGCAGGCGGGGGCTACGCTGCCCGCGAGCGGAGGTGATGGGGATGGCCATCGCGGCGCGCGGCGTGGAAGTGCTCAAGGATGCGGGACCCGACCAGAGCCTGGTTCTGACCCCACAGGCTTTGGAATTCGTGGCAGCCTTGCACCGGGAGTTCGACGGAACCCGCAAGGCCCTGCTGGCGCGGCGGAAGGAGCGTCAACGGGAGCTCTCCGCTGGGATCCTGCCCGACTTCCCCTCCGAGACCCGGCACATCCGGGAGTCCACGTGGACCGTGGCTCCCGCGCCCGCGGACCTCCAGGACCGCCGGGTGGAGATCACGGGTCCTGTGGATCGCAAGATGATGATCAACGCCCTCAATTCAGGAGCCCAGGTGTTCATGGCGGATTTCGAAGACGCCCTCTCCCCCATCTGGACCAACGTGATCTCCGGACAGAAAAACCTCATGGACGCGGTGCGGCGCACCATCGAGTACGTGAGCCCAGAGGGCAAGACCTACCGGCTGGCAGACCGAACCGCTACCCTGCTGGTGCGTCCGCGGGGATGGCACCTGGTGGAGCGACACGTGCGGGTGGACGGGGAGCCCATCTGCGCCAGCCTCTTCGACTTCGGTCTGTACTTCTTCCACAATGCCCGGGAACTGCTGGAGCGCGGCACGGGACCCTACTTCTACCTGCCCAAGCTGGAAAGCTACCGGGAAGCTCGGCTGTGGAACGAGGTCTTCTGTTTCGCCCAGGACCGACTCGGGATCCCGCGGGGGACCATCCGGGCCACCGTGCTCATCGAGACCATCCTCGCGGCCTTCGAGATGGACGAGATCCTCTGGGAACTTCGGGACCATGCCTCCGGCCTCAACGCGGGCCGCTGGGACTACATCTTCAGCGTGATCAAGAAGTTCCGGGACCGCCCGGAGCTCGTATTCCCGGACCGAGCCCAGGTGACCATGACGGTGCCCTTCATGCACGCCTACACGGAGCTCCTGGTGCGCACCTGCCACCGCCGGGGCGCACACGCCATCGGGGGAATGGCGGCTTTCGTGCCAAGCCGCAAGGACCCCCGCGTGAACGAGACCGCCTTCGCAAAGGTCCGGGAGGACAAGGAGCGGGAATCCGCACAGGGCTTCGACGGCACCTGGGTGGCGCATCCGGACCTGGTGCCCATCGCCCGGGAGCCCTTCGACCGGGTCCTGGAGGACCGCCCGCACCAGAAGCACCGGCTGCGGGAGGAGGTGCGGGTAACCGCACGAGATCTTTTGGACTTCCGGGTTCCCGGAGGTCGCATTACGGAGCAGGGATTGTGGAACAACGTGAGCGTGGCCCTGCAGTACCTGGAGGCCTGGCTGCAGGGCACGGGGGCCGTGGCCATCTACAACCTCATGGAGGACACCGCCACCGCGGAGATCTGCCGGGCCCAGCTGTGGCAGTGGATCCACCACCGTGCGAAGATGGAGGACGGAACGCCCGTGACTCCGGACCTGTACCGATCCGTTCGCGAGAAGGAGGTGACGCGGCTCATGGCGGAGCGGCAGACCCCCTCTGCCCTCCATGAGGCCGCGGAGCTGCTGGACCGGCTGGTGTTGGAGGAGGAATTCACGGAGTTTCTTACCCTGCTAGCGTACGACCGCCTGGAATGAAGGAGACCCCGGGTCTGCTGGAAGGGCTGCGGGCCATCTACCCCCGCGACCGGATCCTCACACGGCCCGCGGAGCTGGCGCCGTACGAATCCGACGCCCTCACGGGCTTCCGGGCCCGGCCGCTCGCGGTGGTGCTGCCCGAGACGCAGGATGAGGTGATCGCCACCGTGCGATGGTGCAACCGGGAGGGGGTGCCGTTCGTGCCCCGGGGGAGCGGCACGAGCCTTTCGGGAGGCAGCTTGCCCGTGGAGGGCGGAATCGTCATCGCCCTCAACCGGCTGAACCGGATCCTGCGCCTGGACCCGGAGGAGCGCATCGTGGTGGTGGAGCCGGGGGTGGCGAATCTCGAGGTCTCCCGGGCCGCGGCCCCCTACGGCCTGCACTACGCTCCGGACCCCAGCAGCCAGGGCGTGTGCACCATCGGCGGGAACGTGGCGTTTAACTCGGGAGGGGCCCACTGCCTCAAGTACGGGATGACCGCTAACCATGTGCTCGGCATCAAGGCGGTGCTGGCCGATGGGGAGGTGGTGCGGTTCGGCGGCGAGAGCCTGGAGGGGGTGGGGCCGGACCTGGTGGGGATCTTCGTGGGCTCCGAAGGGCTTTTCGGCATCGCCCTGGAGATCACCCTGCACCTGGTGCCGCGTCCCGAGGCATACCGTACCGTACTCGCCGCCTACCGGAGCCTGGAGGAGGCAGGGGAGGCCGTGGCACGGGTGGTGGCCTCGGGGCTGTTGCCCGGGGCCATCGAGATCATGGACCGGCTCAGCCTCGAGGCCGTGGAGGCCGCGGTGGGCGCGGGATACCCCCGGGATGCCGCGGCCGTGCTCATCGTGGAGCTGGAGGGGGAGGAACCGGAGGTGGAGGCGGAACTGCGCCAGCTGTGGGAGGTGATCCATCTCTCCGGACCTACGGAGGTGCGCCTCGCCAAGGACGAGGTGGAGCGACAGAAGATCTGGAAGGGGCGGAAGGGGGCGTTCTCCGCGGTGGGACGGCTCAGCCCAGACTATCTGGTACAGGACGGGGTGGTGCCGCGCACCCGGCTCGGACAGGCCCTGCGGGAGATCGAGCGCCTAAGCGCCGCCTACGGTCTGCGGGTGGCCAACGTCTTCCACGCGGGAGACGGCAACCTTCACCCCCTCATCCTGTACGACGGTCGAAACCCCGGCGAGCTGGAGCGGGCGGAAGCGCTGGCGGGGGAGATCCTGCGGATGTGCATCCGCCTGGGAGGGTCCATCACGGGCGAGCACGGGGTGGGGATGGAGAAGCGGGCCTTCCTGGCGGAGATGTTCACAGGGGCGGATCTCGCCGTCATGCGCCGCCTGCGGCGCGCCATGGATCCCCAGGAGCTCTCAAACCGGGGCAAGATGTTCCCGCCGGAGCCGGAGGCTGCTACAGTGGGGGCATGAGCCCGGTCGGAGAGCTCGTACGGCCAGGTACGGCAGCAGAGGTCCAGGAGATCGTTCGGGAGCGGCGCTTCGTCCTCCCCCGCGGCGGCGGGACGAAAACCGCGCTCTCCACGCCCCCTTCCGAGGCCACCGTGCTCGACCTCTCCCGGCTCTCGGGCGTGCTGGACTACGATCCCATGGAGTTCACCTTTACCGCGCTTGCGGGCACTCCGGTGCGTGCGGTGGAGGAGATGCTTCGGGCCCACGGGCAGTTTTTGCCCTTTGATCCGCCGTTTTCCGCCTCCGGCGCCACCCTCGGAGGAACGGTGGCGAGCGGACTCAGCGGCCCGAGGCGCTACCGGTACGGAGGGGTGCGGGACTTCGTGCTGGGCGTGCGGTTTGTGGACGGCACCGGGACCCTGGTGCGAGGCGGGGGGAAGGTGGTGAAGAACGCCGCGGGCTTCGATTTCCCCAAGCTCATGGTAGGAAGCCTCGGCCAGATGGGAGTCCTGGTGGAACTCACCTTTAAGGTCTTTCCCGCGCCCCACGCCCACGCCACGCTCCGGGTGGCGCACCCGAGGTTCGGGGAGGCGGTGGACACCCTGGTGCGCCTGGGCATGAGCCGCTTCGAGCTCGAGGTCCTGGATCTGGACCCGTCCGGAGTCCTGTGGGTGCGGCTGGGGGGGCTTGCGGAGTCCCTGGAGGCGAGGATCGCGCGCCTTGTGGCGTTCCTGGGTAGACCGACGGAGGTCTTGCGGGGGGAGGAGGAGCGGAGGGTGTGGGAGGACCTGCGGGAGTTCTCGTGGGTTCCGGCCGGGCATGCGCTGGTGAAGGTGCCGGTCACTCCCCGGCGTCTTGTAGGCCTTGAGGAACGGCTGGCCCGCTCAGGCGCTCCCCGACGCTATAGCGTGGGCGGGACCTGCGCGTGGGTGGCGTGGCCGGGGGAGCTGGGCCTCCTACACCGGACGCTGGTGGAACTAGGGCTCGCGGGTCTTTGCGTGCTGGGGCCGCCCGGGCGGGGAATGCTCGGAGAGTGGGGAGGCGAGGCCTTCGCCCGGCGGGTGAAGCGGGCCCTGGATCCTCACGGGAAGTTCGGAGCGAGCTAGTGCAGCACGCCATTCCCGCGGAGCGATATGGCGCCGTGGGGGCGAACATGGCGCACGCGGTGGAGGCGTGCGTCCACTGCGGGTTCTGTCTTCCCGCCTGCCCTACCTACCGGATCCTCGGCGAGGAGATGGACTCCCCCCGGGGCCGGATCTTCCTCATGAAGGAGGCGCTGGAAGGCCGGCTTCGGTGGCAGGAGGTCCTGCCATATGTGGACCGATGTCTGGGGTGCCTCGGCTGCCAGACCGCCTGTCCTTCGGGGGTGCGGTACGTGGAGCTGGTGACACCCTTCCGAGAACTCGCAGAGCGCAGGCATCGGCGCCCGCTCCCGGATCGTCTTCTGCGGGAATTCGTGATGACGATCCTGCCCTTTCCGGTGCGATTCCGGGCGGTGGCGCGGATCGGAGTCCTGGTGCGGCCCCTCCGGAGGATTCTGCCGGCCCGGCCACGGGCCATGCTCGATCTCCTCCCCCCGCGCCTTCCCCGGGCGAACGCTCTCCCCGCGGTGACCCCGGCCCGGGGGAAGCCCCGGGCGCGGGTGGCGCTCCTCGTGGGCTGCGTGCAGCAGGTGCTGGCCCCCCAGATCAACTGGGCCGTGGTTCGCGTGCTGAGCCACAACGGGGTGGAGGTGGTGGTGCCGAGGGGACAGGGATGCTGCGGTGCCCTCGCCCTGCACTCGGGCTTTGGGGAGCTCGCCCGCCGGCTCGCACGGCACAACCTCCGGGTCTTTCCGGAGGACGTGGACGCGGTGGTAGTCAGCGCCGCGGGGTGCGGGTCCGCCATGCAGGAGTACAAGCTGCTGTTTCAGGGACATCCGGAGGCAGAGCGGGCAACGGCGTTGGCCACCCAAGCCCGGGATGTCAGCACGTTTCTCTATGAGCTCGGCTTCACTCCTCCTCCCCCCCTTCCCCGTCCCGTGCGGGCGGTCTACCACGACGCCTGCCACCTGCTCCACGCGCAGGGGATCCACGAGGCCCCCCGGCGCCTGCTCGCGAGCGTGGGCAACCTGGAGCTCGTGGAGCCCGCGGACGCGGAGATCTGCTGTGGGTCCGCGGGCATCTACAACCTGGAACACCCCGAGATCGCTGCAGAGCTGGGTCGGCGGAAGGCACAGAGTCTGCTGTCCACCGGGGCGGAGGTGGTGGCCACGGGGAACATCGGGTGCATGGTTCAGCTCCGCACACACCTCCGGGCTCTGCGAAGGCCTCTTGCAGTTCTGCACACCTTCGAGATCCTGGACCGGGCCTACGCGGGCGCGCCGCTCGGGGAGGGGAGGGGGTTGCCCCCTTCTGGGACAATGGCGTAGGGACCGTGCGGCCCCTACGGGACGGAGGAGCGGAAACGTGGATCCCGGACAGCGGCGGGTGGTGACGCTGGCGGTCATGCTGGGGATGTTCCTGGCGGCCCTGGACACCACCATCGTAGCGACCGCCCTCCCCACCATCACGCGCCTGCTGGAGGGCTTCGAGCTCTATCCGTGGGTCGCAGCCAGCTACGCCCTCACCATGACCGCGGGGACTCCGGTGTTCGGCCGGCTCGCGGACCGCTACGGCCGCCGTCGGGTGTACCTCTTCGGGATCGCGGCCTTCCTGGCGGGTTCCGCGCTGTGCGGCGCGGCTGGCTCCATGCGGCAACTCGTGGTGTTCCGGGCGGTCCAGGGGATCGGCGCTGGGGCCCTTCTCCCCATCGCCATCACCATCGTGGGAGACCTGTACACCCTGGAGGAGCGTGCCCGGATCCAAGGGCTGTTCAGCGGGATGTGGGGACTCGCCAGCATCCTGGGACCGTTGCTGGGAGGCTTCATCGTGAGCGTGGGGTCGTGGCGGTGGATCTTCTACGCGAATCTCCCGGTCGGGCTCGTGGCCCTGTGGATCGTGGCCCGTGCTTACCGCGAACGCCCAAGACACCAGCCAGGTTCCCTGGACGTGGCCGGCGCCCTCCTGATGGTGGCCTCCGTGGTCGCCCTCCTGGTGGGGGTGGAGGGCGGGAGGATTCGCCCGGGGTTCGTGTTCACCGGCGTAGCTCTAGGAGCCGCACTCCTCCTGTGGGAACGTCGGACGGAGGATCCCGTGCTTCCCCTGGAGCTGTTCGGTAACCGGGTGGTGACGGTGAGCACCATCAGCAACGTGCTGGTAGGAGCGGCATTCTCCGGAGGTGTTTACTACATTCCCCTGTTCGTGCAGGGTGCCCAGGGGAGAAGCGCCACGGAAGCAGGTCTGGCCCTCACCCCGCTCATGCTGGGGTGGACTACCGCGAGCCTGGTAGGCAGCCGCCTCGTCCTGCGGTTCGGGTTCCGACCCGTGGTCACCCTGGGCCTCGCCCTCTTCAGCGGCGGACTTGCTTTCCTCACCCGCCTCCATCCCTCCGTGCCGGGGCTGTGGGTGCAGGGCGCCACCGCGCTGCTGGGGGTGGGGATCGGATTCGCGGCGTTGACCTTCATCCTCGCGGTACAGACCTCCGTGGCCTACGAGCAGCGGGGGCTTGCCACCTCCCTGGTCCTGTTCTCCCGCAACATCGGGGGGTCCGTGGGAGTGAGCCTGCTGGGAAACCTGCTGTTCCTGCGCCTGGCCGCACAAGGAGTTCCCCCGCATCGAATTCAGGAAATCCTGAATCCCAGGGCCCTGGAGGGGGTCTCCGCGGAGGCCCTGGCGGGGACTCGAGACGCCCTGGCAGGTGCCCTGAGCTTTGTCTTCGCCGTCTCTCTGGTGTCCGCTCTGCTGGCTCTGATCTCCGTGCGGGGACTCCCCGCAGGACGTCCCACCGCCCCGGGAGGACTAGCGCCCGTTCCCGGGGAGTGAGGGCCTTCAGGTGGGGGTGTTGTGGTCTTGGGGCCGGAGGGGTTCCAGCTCCAGCGCCATGAGCACCGCGGAATCTGGGCAGGTACGGGCGAACTGGAGGGAGGCCTGCAGGCGCGGGTCCGCGGCCGCTCGCGGGATGGCCCGGAATCCGAAGAAACGGCGGAAATATCCTTCTGCCGTCTGCGTGAGCAGGTATACGGTGCGCACACCCTGCGCCTGCGCGAGAGCGAGGAGGCGGCGGCAGAGAGCGGCTGCGACGCCCCGGCCTCGGTACGCGGGGTGTGTGGCGACAGAGCGGAGCAGGGTCACGTCCCCGTACCGCTCGAGTCCCGCGACCCCCACCAGGGCACCGTCATCCAGGGCCACCCAGAAGGTGTCCAGCCAGTCCGCGACGCCCTCCGGGGAGAGCCCGCAGGCCGTCAGCAGGGCACAGATGGCCTCCAGATCTTCCCGTCGAGCCGGCCGGTACTCCACCATGTTGTCCTCCCATCCCCACCCTGGCGGTCCCTAGAACCGCGCCCGGGTGGGGCCGCGGGGGACGACCACGATTCCCGATCGGTCCCGGTGATACCGGCGCGCGTCCTCCTCCGGATCCTCCCCGATGACGGTGTTGGGCTCGAGGATATTGTACCGATCCACGATGACCCGCCGGAGTCTGCATCCCCGGCGCACCACGGTGAAGTCCATGACCACGGATTCCTCGATCTCCACATCCGGGTCGATGTGCACCCCCCGACCGAGGATCGATCTTCGGATGCGTCCGCCCTCCACCACGGTGCCCTCCGCGAGGAGGGTGTCGTACACCTCCCCCTGCAGGATGCGGGCGGGCGGTCCGGGATAGGCCGCGCCCAGGATGGGCCACTGTGGGTTCTGCAAGTCGAACCGGGGTTGCGGGCCCAACAGATCCATGTGCGCTTCCCAGTAGGCGAAGATGGTGCCGATGTCCCGCCAGTACGCGGGCTCCTCATAGGGTTTGAGGCCCGGGATGCGGTTCGTGTGGAAGTCGTACGCATAGACCCGGTAGCGGCCCAACATGGCGGGGAGGATGCTGCGTCCGAAGTCGTGGTCCGTGGAACGCTGGGCGTCCTCCACCAGCACCTCCACCAGGACGTCCGCATGGAAGATGTAGTTCCCCATGGAGCACAGGGCGTATTGCGGACGGCCCGGAAGGGCCCGGGGCTCTAGGGGCTTTTCCTCGAACCGCCACACCCGGCCGTCGGGGTCCGCCTCGAGGACGCCGAAGGCCCTCGCCTTCTCCACGGGCACCGGGAGAGCGGCCACGGTGGCGTCGGCCCCCACCTCCTGATGGAAGGCGATCATCTGGGAGATGTCCATGCGGTAGATGTGGTCCGCGCCGAAGATGGCCACCAGCTCCGGCTCGTAGTCCCGGACGAGGTTAAGGTTCTGATAGACCGCGTCCGCGGTTCCCCGGTACCACGCCTCGCCCCACCGCATTTGGGGGGGGACCACCAAGAGGAAGTGGTCCTCGTGGAGCCCCGTGGCCCGCCACCCATGCCGGAGGTGGTCGATGAGGGACTGGGACTTATACTGCACGAGGATGTAGAGGGAGAAGATCCCGGAGTGGATGAAGTTCGTGAGGACGAAGTCCACGATCCGGTACCGGCCCCCGAAGGGGACCGCGGGCTTGCTACGGTCCCGAGTCAGAGGGTGCAGCCGCTCCCCGCGTCCTCCCGCCAGAATAATGCCCAGCGTCCGCGGCCTTCCGCCCGGATAGGGACCCTTCATGCCACCGTCTCCGAAGGGCCGATGGAGATCAGTTCGACGCCTGCGGCCTCCAACCTCTCCTTGATCCGTAGACGCAGCTCCCGCTCCGCCCGCCATAGGCTCATGGGCTGCACGGGCACCACCAGGCGCAGCACCTGGACTTGAGGAGCGAGCTCCAGGAGGGCCTGAACCTCCGGTTCCCCGGCCTCGGCCTCTGGGTGATCCTGTCGCCACCCCGCCACCGCCTCATGCAGCAGCTCCCCCACCCGCCGCAGGTCCTCCTTGCGACCCACCCCGATGGTGAGCATGGCCCGAAGAGGCCCCCGGGTGTAGTTCCGGAACCGGGTGAGCTCCCCGTTGGGAATGGTCACCACCTCGCCCGTGAACCGCCGGATCTGGGTGGTGCGCAACCCGATCTGCTCCACCACCCCTGTTTCCGGTCCTACGGTGATGATATCCCCCACCTGGATCAGGCCATCCAGCAGGAGGAAGAACCCGCTGATGCTGTCCCGGATCAGGGCCTGAGCCCCAAATCCGATGGCGAGACCTGCCACGCCCGCGCTGGCCAGCAGCGGTGCGGGGTCCACCCCCAGTTGGCGGAGGGCCATGATCCCTGCCACGAAGTACACCGTGTAGCGGATGGCCCCGTAGGCGAGGGGGAGGAGGGTGCGAGCCCGCTGCAGGCGGGCTGCGTAGTTGGGAGCACCCTCCGGGGGACGGAGGATCTGTTCCACCACCCTCCGGCCGATCCCGTTCACCGCATACGCCCCCAGGAGAACGAGGGCAGTGGTGACCACCCCGCGGATCGCTGAGGCCACGGCCGCGGGGTGGGAGAGCTCCTGGAAGACCTGGCGAAGGGCCTCGATCTGCTTCCCCCTAAATTTCCCCCCTGGACCGGCGAATGGCGAGGTCCGCGTACAGCGCCGCGGACCACCCGAACCCGGGGGCTGCCCCGGGCGGTACCGCGCCGGTTTCGGGGTGGTAGTACTCCTTGATGTCCGCGTGCAGGGCCACGAGCTCCAGGGTCCGGTCGCACAGCGCCCGGGCTACGGTGTGCCGGCCGCACCGGAGCAGGCCCTCGATGAGCATGTAGTTCAGGTTGATCCACGTGGGTCCACGCCACATCCGGTCCGGCCGATATCGGGGATCGGATCGGGCCACGCTGGGAACCGGATAGGAGGTCCAGAAGTGCTCGGGGTCCACGAGGATCCCCACCAGCCGCTCCACCACCTCCTCTGGGAGACGCCCCGTCCACAGAGGGAAGAGGCTCAGGGGAGTGAGGACGGGAACACGCTCCGAGCTCAGGCTGGTCCGCCGATGGGCCCAGAAGATCCCGGTGTCCGGATCATAGAGCCTTTCCACCATCCGCTGCACGAGCGCATTCGCTTCCGCCTCCCACCGCTCCGCCTCCTCCTCCTCGCCCAGCAGCCGGGCCATGTGGCTCAATGCCTCCGCCTGCAGACACAGGTAGGTGGGAAGGTCGGGCGAGACCACGGGCATGCCGAAATCCCACAGGGGGCTGTCGTCCAGGCCCGAGGAGAAGGGATGGTGGTACTCGGGAAGTCCGTCCCCGTCCGTGTCACACTGCTCCATCCACCACCGCTGCCAGCGGGAGAGGGGCTCGTACAGCTCCGCGACGAAGTCCACGTCCTGGATTGCCTCGTATACCTTCCACAGCGCCCATCCCGCCACAGGGGGTTTGGTGACGGGACCCGGGATCGGCTCCTCCAGGTAGTCCACGATCCCTTCGTCGAAGACGCAGTCCGGTAGCCGACCATCAGGCCGCTGGTGGTCGAAGAGGACCCGGAACTGATCTGTGGCCAATAGGGGGTCCACGTGCCGGTAGGCAAGGGCATGGAAGAAGGCGTCCCACTGCCAGAGCCCCACGTAGTGCACCTTCGAGGGGACCAGGGCTTCCCGGGTCAGGTAGTACCGGGTGCTCAGCAGGCCCGCACGGAGGAGGTACCACGCATAGTCATAGGTGGGCCGGAAGCGCAGGTCCACCTCCGGAACCGCCTGGAACCACTCCCGCCACCGCCGCTCCGCTTCCGCCACCGGATCGTAGGGCCGGATGCGGCGATCGAACCCGAGCCGGGGCGTGATGTTCAGGGTGATTTGAGCTTGCGGGGTGGCCTCCACCCAGAGCTCCACGCGCCACTGGTTGGGGCCCTCCGGTCGGAGTTCGTTGCGGCAGATAGGGGCATTGGTGGTGTAGGCCATGTGACGCACGCCCCGGGTTGTGCCGCCCCTCCGGTCTGCGGCCGCCTCCTGTGCCCGCACCCAAAACCGCAGCCCGCACTTTCCGGGGGGAGGTCGCAGCACCAGCAGTTCTGGCCCATCAAAGGCCAGCTCGAACAGCCCCACGGGCGTGTGGAACTCCAGCTTATGGGGATACGTCACGAGCCTCCAGAAGAGGGACGCTCCTCCGCCGTCCAAGAACTGCAGCCCGCTCACCAGCGGTGGGCGCATCCGGTAGTGGCCCTCCACCTGTGTAAGCCTCGGCCATCGCTCGCACAGGTGGATCCGCAGTCGGGATTCCCCCGGTTCCCGAAGGACAAGGATGCGGCTTCCGCGGTCCGTAAAAGGCACCACCGTGATGTCCAGGCGGTTGCGGAGCAGCTCCAGAGGATCCGGATTCGGTAGCGGGGTCCGCATCTCGGTGGTGCTAGGTGGGGACAGGTCCCCTGGCGCGGTGGAGCGCCACGCGGCGGGCTCGGTACTCGGGGATCGTGATCATGGGCGGCCGCTCGACCTCCGTGATCTCCCGTTCTTCCAGTCCAAGCGTACCTTCTTCCCAGCGGATCAGTTTCATGGTGCGGGAGGCCTCGGGGAGGATCGGGGCCTGGATCCGGTCCTCCACCCTCCGCAGCACCACCTGCACGATCTGATAGGCCATGAGGGAGAGGGAGGGGAGGGACTGGTTCCGATGAATGCGCTGCTCCAGGTCCACCTGCCCGATGGCCCGCAGTCCGAACCGGTTCAGGAGGTCGATGAGCATGCCCATCTCCACCCCGTAGCCTGTGAAGAAGGGGATCTGCTCGAGGACCTCACGCCGGCCCGCGTACTCGCCCGCGAGGGGCTGGATGAGCCCTGAGAGCTCAGGGAAGAAGAGGTTCGTAAGGGGGCGGGCCACCAGCTCCGTTACCCGGCCACCCCCGGTTTCGTACAGCCGGTCGCCCACCTGGAGGGGGCGTCGGTAGTAGCCCTTCACGAAGGCGATCCGCTCCTCCCGCAGAAGGGGTCCCACGAGCCCGTACACGAATTTCGGGTGCATATTCCGGATGTCCGTGTCCACCCATACCACGATGTCCCCCCGCAGCACGTACAGGCTCTTCCACAGGGCCTCGCCCTTTCCCAGGTAGCTTCCGTACTGGGGCAGGACCTGGGAGTGGCGCACCACGGGGATCCCCAGGGAGGCCGCGATCTCCCGGGTTCGGTCCGTGGAGTCGCTATCCACCAGCACCATCTCGTCCAGGAGGGGGTGTCGGTCCATGAGGGCGTCCTTGAGGACCCGGATGATCTCCCCGATGGTCTCCTCCTCGTTAAGGGCGGGCAGTCCCAGACTGATGGTGAGGCCCCGCTCCCCCTTGAGGGCCACGAGTCGCTCCAGGTCCGCGAACTCCCGGGCGTGGAAGGTGTTCTCCGCGAACCACTTCTCCACCTCCGCCCGGGACCAGGAGCTCCGGGCGGTGCGGAGGACGATCCAGTCCGCCACGGGCAGGGAGCTGCGCACCGCCACCAGCATGGGCAGCTTCCGCAGGGGAGGCTGGACGGCAGGTCGGTGCGGGTCCGCGGTAGCACCCACCACCACCACGGAGTGGTGGGGCGCCTCCCGCACGATCACCTCCGCGGCTCGCCCCATGGCGAACTTCCGCCGTACCCCCTTGGCCACCTCCTGCTGCATCACCGTGAGGTACGGCCGCTCCTCCCGCCACCGCTGGGACTCCGGGATGTCCTCCCGGAAGACGTGGAGGGCCGTGACTTCTCCTCCCTGCGGGAGGGCCAGGGCCTGGGCCACCCGGAGCGCGAGCTCCGCGTTGGGTCCCCCCCGCACGCCCACCAGAGGGTTACGGAAGGCCTCGAGGGGAGCGCGGGGCAGGATCACGAGATCACAGGGCGGGTGGTGGAGGAGGAAGTCCAGGCTGCGGCCGAAGAGGTTCTCCCGTCCCACTTCCCGCACCAGGACCAGGAGCGCCGCCTGCGCTTCCAGGCACGTGGCCGCGATCTCCCCCCACGCCTCGTGCCCTACCCGGACCGCCGTACGGACCTCGAGCTCCGGTCGGAGGTCCGCGGCGCACTGTTCGAGCCGCTCCCGCATCATCTGGGCCTCAGTAGCCCCCCGGCTCAGGGGTTCGGAAGGTGGGACCAGGACCACCCCGAGGAGCAGGAGAGGCGCTTCCCAGGCCTGGGCAAGCGCTGCACCCACGGACAGCGTCTCCTGCCCGCCTGCACCTTCGAGGATCGGCAGGACGACAGGGCGTCGCACCACTTCCCTAGTAGTGTATCCGCCGGAGGGAAAGGCGTCACGGAACGCGAAATCCCTCACGGACATGGTGCGGGGACTGCTGGACGACCCCGATCGGTGCCGGGCCCTCGACCCACGAGGGATGCTGAGGCTCGTGCTGCGCTTGGGCGAGACCCTACAGGAAGGCTACTGGCTGGGACGGGAAGCACCGCTTGGGCCTCCTCCGGATGTGGCGCAGGTGTTGGTGCTGGGGATGGGAGGCTCCGGCATCGGTGGGGACCTGCTGCGGGGATTGCTGTACGAGCGGGCGGATATCCCGGTGGTGGTGGTAAAGGATTACACCCTTCCCCGCTGGGTGGGTCCGAAGACCGTGGCGTTCGCCTGTTCGTACTCCGGGAGCACGGAGGAGACGCTGGCCGCCTACGAGGCCGCGGGCAAAGCAGGGGCGGTGCGGGTGGCCATCACCTCCGGAGGCGTGTTGTACGAGTGGGCGCGGTCGGAGGGTGTTCCCGTGATACGGATCCCCTCCGGGTACCCGCCCCGGGCGGCCCTCGGATATCTCTTCGCCCCCATGTTGGCGGTTCTGGAGCGGTGGGGAGTGCTTCCCCCGCAGGAAGCGGCGGTGGCGGAGGCCGCTTCGGTGCTCGCCGGACTCGCGGGGGAGTGGGGGCCGGACCGCCCGGAGGCGGAGAACCCCGCAAAGCGGCTGGCCAGGGCCCTGGCAGGACACGTCCCCGTGGTCTATGCCCTCCGTGGCTTCACGGAGCCAGCGGCCCTGCGATGGAAGACCCAGCTCAACGAGAACAGCAAGATGTTCGCGGCCACCCACGTCTTCCCGGAACTCAACCACAACGAGACGGTGGGATGGGCGCTTGCGGGGCAACCGGAGGGGATGCTGGAGGTGGTGGTGCTGCGGGATCGGGAGGACCCGCCGCGCTTGGTGCAGCGGCTGGAGATCACCCGGGAGATTGCCTTCCACAAGGCCAGCGGCTACCATGAGGTGTGGAGCCGGGGAGAAGACCCCCTGAGCCGTCTTGCCTCGCTCGTGCTGTTCGGTGACCTCGTCAGTGTTTACCTCGCATACCTGAACGACGTGGATCCGTATCCCGTGGTGGTCATCGATGAGCTGAAGCGGCGGCTGGAGGGGGGGCCTCGATAGGGGGAGCGGGGAATGGCACGGGTGTTCCTCGATCGGGTGACGAAACGATTCGGAAACGTGGTGGCCCTGAGTCACGTCACCCTGGAGATTCCGGACCGGCAGTTCACGGTGCTGGTGGGGCCCAGCGGGTGCGGGAAGACCACGGCCCTGCGGCTCATCGCGGGGCTGGAGGACCCCACGGAGGGCGACATCTACATCGGCGACCGCCGGGTGAACGACGTTCCACCCAAGGACCGGGACATCGCTATGGTCTTCCAGAACTACGCCCTCTACCCCCACATGACCGTGTACGAGAACATGGCGTTTAGCCTGCGGCTGCGCCGCTACCCGCCGCGGGAGATCGACCGGCGGGTGCGGGAAGCTGCCCACATGCTGGGGATCGAGCACCTCCTGGACCGCAAGCCCAAGCAGCTGTCGGGCGGGCAGCGGCAGCGGGTGGCCCTGGGGAGGGCCATCGTGCGGGAGCCTCAGGTGTTCTTAATGGACGAACCCCTCAGCAACCTCGATGCGGCCCTGCGGGTGCAGACCCGGGCGGAGCTGAAGAAGCTCCATGCGCGGCTGCAGACCACCACGGTCTATGTGACCCACGACCAGGTGGAGGCCATGACCATGGGGGACCGGATCGTGGTGCTGCGGGAAGGGGTGGTGCAGCAGGTGGACACCCCGCTGAACCTGTACCAAAAGCCCGCAAACATGTTCGTGGCGGGATTCATCGGGAGCCCCTCCATGAACTTCATCCCGGGCCGGTTGGCCCGCCAGGATTCGGTCTTCGTCTTTGACGCGGGCAGCTGGCGGGTACCGATCCCACAGACCCTCACCCCCTACGTGGAGCCGTGGGGCGGAAAGGAGGTCATTTTGGGGATCCGGCCGGAGCACATCGAGGACGCGGCACTGCGCAACGGAGCCCTGCCGCCGCACTTCGCAGCTCTGCGGGCAAAGGTGGAGGTGCATGAGCCCCTGGGCTCAGACGTGATCCTCTACCTGGAGGCGGGCGGGCATTCCCTGGTGGCCCGGGTAGATGCGAACAGCTCCGCACGAATGGGAGATGAGGTGACCGTGGCTCTCGACATGAGCCGGCTCCACCTGTTTGACCCAATCAACCACCAAGCCATCGTGTAGATCAGTCGAAGTCAAACAACTCGCTCAGGAATGACTTACGCTTCCTCCGATGCTTGTGTATCTCCGAGTATCGTTCCGGATACGGACCTTCCCCGTATCTGGAGATTTCAGACGTCCCCAGAGATCGTTCGATGATCTTGTCGAGTTCACCTCGGTCTAACCACACGCCCCGACACTTGGGGCAGTAGTCGATCTCAATGCCGCTGCGCTCCGCGATCCGTAGCTCCACTTGGCAGACTGGACACAACATCTCCAATCACCTCCGACTGGACACGTCTCCTGACCTACGCTACGGAGTTGGGGAAGTCGCTGGTTCCGCCTCGATCTGGATCATCCCTGCCGGCTAGCGTCAGATCCTCGAGCTAGGTCTGCAAAGGGCGCCACCAGACGCGTGAACTCCAGCGGAAAGACGAACTTGGTAGCGGGACTAGCGCCCAGGGCCTTTAGGGTCTCCAGGTACTGGAGGGCCATGGTGTTGGCATCCACGTTGCGAGCCACACTGAAGATCTTGTCCAACGCGAGCGCGAATCCCTCCGCCCGCAGGATAGCTGCCTGCCGATCGCCCTCCGCCCGCAGGATGGCCGCCTGCTTTTCGCCCTCCGCCACCTTGATGGCCGCCTCCCGCTTGCCGTCCGCCTCCGTAACCACGGCCCGGCGGTTCCGCTCCGCGCTCATCTGGCGGGTCATGGCCTCCTGGACCTCCCGGGGCGGGAGGATCTCCCGGATCTCCACCGCGGTCACCTTCACCCCCCACCGCTCGGTTACCTCATCCAGCTTGGCCCGCAGCACCTGGTTAATCTGCTCCCGCCGGGCCAGCACATCGTCCAGGAGGATGTCCCCGATCACGGCCCGCAGGGTGGTGGTGGCGATGCCTCGGGCGGCACCCGCGAAGTCCTGTACCTGGATCACGGAGGATTCCGGATCCACCACCTTCCAGTAGATGAGGAAGTCGATGTTAATGGGCGCGTTGTCCTTGGTGATGCAGGTCTGGGAGGGGATCTCCAGGAATGCCTCCCGGAGATCCACCCACATAGCCCGGTCCACGAAGGGAATGAGGAACACCACTCCCGGGCCCCGGCGGCCGATGCTCCGGCCCAGCCGGAACACCACCAGCCGCTGGTACTCCCGCACGATCTTTACGGAGCTCCACAGCAGCCAGATGGCCACGAGGAGGATCGCAGTCCCGTACACGCCCACGGCGGTCATACCCTCCCTCCCCTGTTCGGGATCCCACCAGAGAGGATTGCATGCAGGGGTCGAGAACTCCTTCCGCACCCGGACGGGAGTTACGGTAGGCTTGGCGTGGAGGAGGAACCGCGTGGAGGAGTGGATCTGGACGGTGGATCTGGGGGCCACAAACCTCCGGGTGGGTCTCGTGGACTCCACGGGGGAGCTGGTGGCCACCCTGCGGGTGCGCACGCCCCAGGAAGGTCCGAAGGCCGTGGTGGAGGCCATCGCGCGGCTTGTGGAGGAGCTCCGCCCCCGGACGCGGGAGATGCCGCGACGCATGGGGGTGGGAGTTCCGGGGCCCCTGAGCGTGACGGAAGGGATCGTGCACGCCCCGCCCAACCTCCCGGGCTGGCAGGAGGTTCCCCTGCGAGCCCTTCTGGAGGAGCGGCTGGGGCTTGCGGTGACCCTCGAGAACGACGCGAACGCCGCGGCGGTGGGGGAGTGGTGGCGGGGGGCAGCCCGGGGAGCCCGGCACGTGTTGTACATCACGTGGAGCACGGGGATCGGCGGGGGACTGATCGTAGACGGCCGCATCTATCGGGGTGCCTCGGACACCGCGGGCGAGATCGGACACGTCACCGTGGATCCCCTGGGCCCCCTCTGCCCCTGTGGCCGGCGGGGGCATCTGGAGGGGATCGCGGGAGGACGGGCCATCGCCCGCGCGGCGCGGGAAGCCCTCGCCCGGGGAGAGCCCAGCGGACTGGCAGCGGTGGAGGAGATCACCGCGCGGGAGGTCGCGGAGGCGGCGCGGGGAGGGGATCCGCTGGCGCGGCGGGTGCTGGAACGGGCCAGTTGGATGATGGGGCTCGCGGTGGGGAGCATGCTGAACCTCCTGAATCCGGAGGTGGTGGTCATTGGTGGCGGGGTGGCGCGATCCTGGGACCTAGTGGAGGGTCCCCTCGTGCGGGCGGCGCGGGAAGCAGCGTTCGAGGCACCCTTCCGGGCTGCCCGCATCCTGGCCGCGGCCCTGGGGGAAGGTGCGGGCCTGCTCGGCGCCGCGTACGTGGCACTTCAGAAGGCGGAGTGACGGGGGGAGGTGTGTATGGAGATCGTGGTGGGCGGAACCCGGGTGGAACTGGTGCAGGGCGATATCACCCAGCAGACGGTGGACGCCATCGTGAACGCGGCCAACCCCACCCTCATGGGTGGGGGCGGGGTGGACGGCGCCATCCACCGGGCGGGCGGTCCCGCCATCTTGGAGGAGTGCAGGCGCATTGCACAGAGCCTTCCCGGCCACCGCCTCCCGCCGGGGGAGGCGGTGATCACCACGGGCGGGAACCTCCCCGCCAGGTTCGTGATCCACACGGTGGGACCCGTGTGGCAGGGTGGGGGGGCCGGGGAGGACGAGACCCTCGCCCGGGCGTACCGCAACAGCCTACAGCTGGCACTGGATCGGGGCCTGCGCGCCGTGGCCTTCCCCTCCATCAGCACAGGGGCGTATGGGTTCCCCATCGAGCGGGCGGCCCGGGTGGCCCTGCGCACCATCCTGGCGTTCCTGGAGCAAAACCCAGGGAGGTTTGATCTGGTACGCATGGTCCTGTGGAGCGAGAGGGACCTGGGGGTATACGAGCGGACCCTTCAGGAGCTGAAGCCTACTCCGCCAGGAGGAGGAGGGGGTGCTCCAGCAGGTGCTTGAGGTCCATCAGGAACTCCGCGGCCCCGACCCCGTCCGTGATCCGGTGGTCCACGGAGACGGTTAAGGAGACCACGGGCCGCACCTCCACCCGCCCCTCACGGACCACGGGTCGCTCCTGGGCTCGCCCCACCGCCAGGATCCCGGCCTGGTGGGGGGGGATAATGGCCGCAAAGTTGACCACGTCGTACATGCCCAGGTTACTTACGGAGAACACCGCGCCCGTGTACTCCTCCTGCCGCAGACGCCCGCCCCGGGCTCCTTCGATGAGCCGTCGGGCCTCCCGGGCCAGCTGCAGGAGAGTCAGCCCATCCGCGTCCCGCAGCACGGGGTTTACGAGTCCGTCCGGTGTCGCCACGAGAATGCCCAGGTGGACGCTGGAGAACCGTCGGAGGGTGCGGTCGTCCAGGATCTGGCTCCGGAGTTCCGGATGCCTGCGCAGGGCGAGGACCGTGGCCTTGAGGACCAGGTCGTTCACGGTGACCCGGCCGTCCTCTCCCAGGGCCTCCTCCAGCTGTCGGCGCAGCTCCAAGGCCCGGGAGAGGTCCGCCTCCGCGGTCACGTAGAAGTGGGGAATGGTCTGCTTGCTGAGAACCACGGTGCGGGCAATCGCCTGCCGCATCCGCGGCAACTCCAGATCCTCGTACTCCGCCCCGGGTGGAGCCGTGGGACTTGGGGGAGCCTGTGGGGGCCGGAGCTGGGCCAGGTAGGTCTGGATGTCCCGCTCCACGATACGTCCACCGGGGCCCGTTCCGCGGACCTTCGTGAGGTCGATGCCATATTGGGCCGCGAGCCTCCGGGCAAGAGGGGAAGCCTTCACCCGTTCCGCCTCCGCGGCTTCCACGGCCTTCGCCTCGGGAGCGGGAGGCCGTGCCTCCGTGGGCGGCTGTGGGGGCGCTACGGTCTCAGTTCCGTTGATGTAGGCGATCACCTGGCCCACGGGGACCACCTCCCCTTCCCGGGCCAGGATGTGAAGCACCCCGCTGCTTTCCGCCTCCACCTCCACGTTCACCTTGTCCGTCTCGATCTCCAGCAGCGGCTCCCCCTTCTCCACCCGTTCGCCGTGCCTCTTGCGCCAGGCCAGGATCTTCCCCGTGACCATGGCGTCGCCCATCTTCGGCATGATGACTTCCGCCATCTCCGCTCCTCAGACGGTGACCTGCCGCACCGCTTCCATGATCTTCTGCTCGTCGGGGAACGTCAAAAGCTCCAGGTTTCGGGCGTACGGTGCGGGGACGTCCTCGCCCGTGACCCGCTCTACGGGGGCATCCAGGTCGTCGAAGCACCGCTCGTAGATCTGCGCGGAGATCTCTGCCGCGGCCCCATAGAGCCGCCATTGTTCCTGCACCACAACCGCTCGGTGGGTTTTGCGTACGGAGGCCGCCACGGTGTCCATGTCCAGGGGTCGGAGGGAACGGAGGTCAATCACCTCGCACTCGATTCCCTCCCGGCTTAGCCGTTCGGCGGCCGAGAGCGCCAGGTGCAGCATGCGGCTGTAGCTCACCACGGTCACGTGGTGCCCGGGCCGCACCACCGAGGCCTTCCCGAAGGGCACCGTGTAGTCCCCCTCGGGGACTTCCCCCCGGATGCCGTAGAGGGCCGCGTGCTCCAGGAAGATCACCGGATCCTCTCCCCGGATGGCAGCCCGTAGCAGGCCCTTGGCATCCGCGGGCGTGGCCGGGGTCACCACCTTCAGCCCCGGGAAGTGGCCGTAGAAGGACTCGAAGGACTGGGAGTGCTGGGCCGAAAGCTGCACCCCAGCCCCGTTGGGCCCCCGGATCACCACCGGCGCCCGTAGCTGTCCACCGGAGAAGTACCGGACCTTCGCCGCGTTCTGGAGGATCTGGTCTGCGGCGGGGAGGCTGAAGTTCCAGGTCATCACCTCCACCACGGGTCGCAGGCCCAGCATGGCCATGCCAATGGCGGCCCCGATGAATCCCAGTTCGCTGATGGGCGTGTCCATCACCCGGCGGGGGCCGTACCGGCTCAAAAGGCCCTCCGTGATCCGGAAGGTGCCCCCGTAGACCCCGATATCCTCCCCCAGCACCAGCACCGCGGGATCGCGATCCATCTCCTCGATGAGGGTGGACCGGATGGCCTCCCGGTAGGTCATCTCCGTCACGGGTCCGCTCCGTACACGTCGGTGTACAACTCCTCCGGCGGAGGTTCCGGGCTTTGCTCCGCAAAGGCCACGGCGTCCTCCACCAGCTCCTCCGCCCACGCGTAGATCTCCGCCTTCATGGCGTCGTCCAGGGCGCCGCGTTCCCGCAGCCGTCGCTCCAGCAGGAGGAGGGGATCCCGCTGCCGCCAGCGCTCCACCTCCTCCTTGGTGCGGTAGCTCTGGAAAAGATCCGCGGCCCCGTGACCGCTGAACCGGTAGGTCACAGCCTCCACCGCGTACGGGCGTCCGGTGCGCCGTACCTCCTCCACCACCCGTCGGGCCACCTCGTACACCACCACCACGTCCATGCCGTCGCACCGTTCGTTGGGGATGGCGTAGGCGTCGAAACGCCGGGCGAGGTCCGGCACCGCGGAGGCTCGATCCACGGAGGTGCCCATGCCGTACTGGTTGTTCTCGACCACGAAGACCACGGGACACATCCCTTCCTTGCCCCACAGTCCCGCTAGGTTCGCGGCCTCATGGAAGGCGCCGGAGTTCATGGCCCCATCCCCGAAAAAGCACAGGCAGACCCGGTCCGTCCCCTGGTAGCGGAGGGCATAGGCGGCGCCCACCGCAAGCGGCAGGTGGCCTCCTACGATCCCGTAGCCGCCGTAGAAGCCCCGCGGGACGTCCACGAGATGCATGGAGCCGCCCTTCCCCTTCGCCACCCCCGTGACCTTGCCGTAGAGCTCCGCCATCACGGCCCGGGGGTCCGTTCCCCGCAGGAGGGCATGGGCGTGGTCTCGGTAGCTGGCGAAGAAGATGTCGTCCTCCCGGATGGCGTCCAGAAACCCCGTGGCCACCGCCTCCTGACCGATGTACACATGAAGGTAGCCACCGATCCTCCCCCGCCGGAAGCTGCGTTCCGTCTGCTCCTCGAACCGCCGTACGAACACCATCCGGCGGTACCAGTCCAGCATCCGCTCCAGAGCCACCCGTTCCTCGACCCGCTCCATGTCCCCGCCTCCTTCCCCGTCCACCGGCCCTTACCGGGAGAGAGCGCTGAGATCCATCCGACGCTGGACGAAGTTCGTGTACACCTCGCCCCGGCGGAAGAAGGCGTTCTCTAGGAGGAGCCGGTGGAAGGGGATGGTGGTCCGAATGCCCACGATCTCGAACTCCCGCAGGGCCCGATCCATTCGGGCGATGGTCTCCGTCCGGTCCCGTCCCCACGCGATCACCTTTGCCACCAGGGAATCATAATACGGCGGAATGGTGTAGCCCGCATAGACGTGGGTGTCCACCCGGATGCCGGGACCTCCGGGAAGGACGAGCCCGCGCACGGGACCGGGACTCGGGCGGAAATCGTGGGCCGGATCCTCTGCGTTGATGCGGCACTCCATGGCGTGCCCCCGGAACTCCACGTCCCGCTGGGAGAAGCTCAGCCGTTCCCCCCCGGCGATCCGGATCTGTTCCCGTACCAGATCCAGGCCCGTGATCATCTCTGTGACGGGATGCTCCACCTGGATGCGGGTGTTCATCTCCATGAAGTAGAAGTTCTCCTCCCGGTCCACCAGGAACTCCACGGTTCCCGCACTGGTGTAGCGGATCGCCTGCGCGAGGCGCACCGCGGCTCGATGGAGGTTGCTGCGCAGGCGCGGGGAGAGGCCCGGGGCCGGGGCTTCCTCCAGCAGTTTCTGGTGCCGGCGCTGGATGCTGCACTCCCGCTCCCCCAGGTGCACCACGTTGCCCCGGGTGTCCGCCAGGATCTGTACCTCGATGTGTCGGGGCTCCTCCAGGTACTTCTCAAGGTACACTTCCCCGGAGCCGAAAGCCGTCTCCGCCTCTCTCTGGGCCAGGGCCATGGCCCGCCCCAGCTCCTCCCGGGAGTGCACCACCCGCATGCCGCGTCCTCCCCCACCCGCGGAGGCCTTGATGAGGAGGGGGTATCCGATGCGGTCCGCCACCGCGAAGGCCTCCTCCAGGGTACGGATGGGACCCTGGCTTCCGGGAACCACGGGAATTCCCGCCTTCTGCGCGATCTCCCGGGCCCGGGCCTTGTTCCCCATGGCCTCCATGGCCTCCGGGCTGGGGCCGATGAAGGCGATTCCGGCGTCCCGGCAGATCTCCGCGAAGTGGGGGTTCTCCGCCAGAAACCCGTATCCGGGGTGGATGGCCTCCGCGCCCGTGACCTCCGCGGTGCTGAGGATGTTGGGGATGTTCAAGTAGCTCTCCGCCGCGGGCGGTGGACCGATGCAGAAGGCCTCGTCCGCGAGCCGCACGTGGAGACAATCCCGGTCCGCCTCGGAGTAAACGGCCACGGTGCGGATCCCCATCTCCCGGCACGTTCGGATGATGCGCACCGCGATCTCCCCCCGGTTCGCCACGAGGATCTTCCGGAACACGGGGACTCCTCCGTTCGCGGACCCGTTCAGGTTTCGGTCTCAGGTTCGATGAGCATGAGGGGCTGCCCATACTCCACGGGGGTACCGTTCTCCACGAGGATGCGCATCACCCGGCCTGCTACCTCCGCGGGGATCTCGTTGAACATCTTCATGGCCTCGATGAGGCACACCGTCTGGCCCGCGGTCACCCGGTCCCCCTCATTCACGAAGGGCGGGGCGTCCGGGGCCGGCGCCCGGTAGAAGGTGCCCACCATGGGGGCCGTGACGGGGATCCACCTCGGGGTCGGAAGTTCGGGCGTGGTCTCCGCGGGGGAGTGGGTCTGGGAGGAGACGGTGGGAGGCGGAGGGGGAGCGCTGTTCCCGCGGCCCTTGCGGATGGCCACCCGCAGGCTGCCCGTCTCGATCTCCAGCTCCGCGATGTCCGCTTCGCTCACGATGCGCACGAGCTCCCGGATCTCCTCCACGTTCAGGGCATCCTCACGGTTCATCCGTCTCCTCCGCAAACCGGCCCAGGCTCCGGTACTTCGCGTACCTTCTCGCCAGCAGCTCGTCAACGGGGGTGGCCCGCAGGATCTGCAGGGTGCGACGGAGGGCCTCCCGGACCGCGGCGAAGGTCCGGGGGAGATCCTCGTGGGCGCCGCCTGGAGGTTCCGGGATCACCTCGTCCACCACGCCGAGCTGCTGCAGATCCCACGCGGTGAGCTTCAAGGCGTCCGCGGCTTCCTCCTTCCGCGCCGCGTCCCGCCAGAGGATGGCGGCGCACCCTTCCGGTGGGATCACGGAGTAGACGGAATACGCCATCATGAGGATCCGATCGCCCACTGCGATGCCCAAGGCCCCTCCGCTCCCGCCCTCGCCCGTGATCACCACCGCGATGGGGGTGCGCAGTCGGGCCATGGTGAGGATGGCACGGGCGATGGCCTCCGCCTGGCCCCGTTCCTCCGCCTCGATGCCAGGATAGGCGGCGGGGGTGTCCACGAAGGAGAGGACCGGGAGCTTGCGCTTCTCCGCCAGGCGCATGACCCGCACCGCCTTGCGGAAACCCTCAGGGTTTGGCATCCCCCAGCGGCGCTCCAGGTTCTCCTTGGTCTGCCGACCCTTGCGGTGCCCGATCACCACCACGGGTTCCCCCTCGAACCGGGCGAGGCCGCAGAACAGGGCGGGGTCGTCTCCAAAGAGACGGTCTCCGTGCAGCTCCGTGACCTCGGTGAACAGGGCCTCCAGGTAGTCGTCCAGCTTGGGCCGCTGGGGATGTCGTGCCAGCTGCACGATTTCCCAGGGAGAGGGGCGGGGCTCAACCGATGGGGGCACGCTCATCCGCGGTTGCCTCCGCCCTGCACCCCAGCAGCCGCAGGATCTGGGCCACGGTCTCCTTCAGTTGGGGGCGGGGTACGATGAGGTCCACCATCCCGTGCTGCAGCAGGAACTCAGCGGTCTGGAACCCTTCCGGGAGCTTCTGGCGCATGGTCTGCTCGATGACCCGCTGGCCCGCGAACCCGATGAGAGCCCCTGGTTCCGCCACGTGCACGTCCCCGAGGAGGGCGAAGGAGGCCGCTACCCCGCCCGTGGTGGGATCGCAGAGGATGGAGACGAAGGGAAGGCCTGCCTCGTGCAGGCGTGCCACCGCGGCACAGGTCTTCGCCATCTGCACCAGGGAGAGAGTCCCCTCCTGCATGCGGGCCCCACCGCTGGCGCTGCAGGTGACCACGGGAATCCCGCGCTCTGTGGCTCGCTCGAAGGTGCGGGCAATCTTCTCGCCCACCGCGGATCCCATGCTGCCACCCAGGAAGTCGAAGTCCATCACCGCCAAGGCCGAGCGTATTCCCTGAATGGTCCCCTCTCCGCAGATCACGGCCTCCCGTCGGCCCGTCCGGCGGGCCGCCTCCTCGTAGCGGTCCGCGTATCCGGGGAAGCCCAGGGGGTCTACGGATCCTAGGCCCGCGTCCCACTCCACGAAGGATCCTTCGTCCACCAGCAGCCGCAGACGCTCCGGCGCGCTCATACGGTGGTGGTGGCCGCAGCGGGTGCACACCTTCAAGTTGCGTTCCAGCTCCTTGCGATAGATGGGCCGGTTGCACCCGGGACACTTCACCCACAGGCCGGCGGGGATGTCCCGACGAGGACTCGCCTCGTATTTCGGACGCCGGATCCAATCCCACATGCTGCCTCCCCCTTTATACCGCACCGCCCATCCCTGCGGGGCGGTGCTGGATAGCAGGTCCCGTGGTCAGCCTGACATCCGTAGACTCTGCAGGCAAGGGGCTAGCGGGACCGCAGCAGTCGCGCGCTGTTGAGGAGGATGCCCACATCCGGAAAGACCTGGGCCGCGGCGGCGAGGATGGGCGGGAGGTAGCCGAGGGCGGCCAGGGAGAGGCCCAGAAGGTTGTAGAGGGTGGTGAAGGCGATGTTTGTACGAATGACCCGAACCGTGCGGCGGGCCATTCGGATGGCCTCCGGTACCAGCCGCCAGTCACTCCGTAGGAGGACGAGGTGTCCGGCCTCCAGCGCCACATCCGTCCCACCCCCCATGGCGATCCCCACATCCGCCTGCGCGAGGGCCGGGGCATCGTTCACCCCGTCTCCAACCATCACCACCACATGTCCCTGCGCCTGGTAGTCCCGCACCACCGCGATCTTGTCCTCCGGGAGGAGTCCGGCCCGGTAGGGAATGCCGAGGGATCGGGCCACCGCCGCGGCGGCCTCTGGTCGGTCACCGGTCAGCAGCTCCATGCTGGAGAACCCCAACTTCCGCAACTCCGCAAGAGCTTCGGGGACCTCCGGCCGGAGTTCGTCCGAGGCCGCTAGAAGCCCTAGGGGTTCTCCGTCGCGCAGGACGCACAGGACGGTCTTTCCCTCTTCCGCGAGGCGCTGCACCTCCCTGTGGAGCTCCGGATGCCAGATCACCCGGGGATTGCACACGGAGACCTCGTGCCCGTCCAGCCGGGCCCGCACGCCGATCCCCGGGAGAGCCTGGAACTCCTCTGGAGCACGTACCGGAAGCCCCCGCTCCCGCGCGAGCCGTCGGATAGCCTGGGCCAGGGGGTGCTCGGAATCGTGCTCCGCGCTGGCGGCCAGCGCCAGCACCTGGACCTCCTCCCACCCGTTCAGCGGGACGACGTCCGTAAGACGCGGGCGCCCCCGGGTAAGCGTTCCGGTCTTGTCCAGGAGGAGCACGTCTGCCCGGGCCAGGGCCTCCAGAGCGCGCCCGCCCTTGATGAGTACGCCGCCCCGGGCGGCGGCCCCGATGCTCGCTAGGATGGCCACGGGCGTGGCGAGGGCAAACGCACAGGAGCAGGCCACGGCGAATACCGCGGCCATCGCCAGGGGGTCCCGGCGCAGAAACAACGTGCCCAGGCCTACCGCGGCCACCACGGGCAGGTAGTAGGCGCTGAAGCGGTCCGCGATCCGCTGGACTTCCGGTCGGTGGGTTTCGGCCTCCTCCACCAGGTGGAGGATGCGTCCGAAGGTGGTGTCTGAGCCTACCCGGGTGGCTTGGATGCGCAGGCTTCCCAGCAGGGCAATGGTGGCTGCAAACACCCGATCCCCCGGCCCCACCTCCACCGGTACCGCCTCGCCGGTGAGGGGGCTCTGGTCCACCGTGGCACGCCCCTCCACCACCACGCCGTCCACAGGAATCCGCTCCCCGGGCCGCACCACCACGATCTCCCCCGGCCGGACCTCCTCCACGGGAACCTCCACCTCCTGGCCCGCCCGTACCACCCGGCTCATCTGGGGCCGGAGCCGGACCAGGGCCCGGAGGGCCGTTCGAGCGTGATGGACGGTGAACCGCTCCACCGCTTCCCCGATGCGCATGAACAGGGCGAGGACGCAGCCGGTGGCCCACTCTCCCACCGCGGCCGCGGCTAGCACGCCTGCCGTCATCAGGGTGTGGGCGGTGATCCGGCGGCGCAGGGTGGCCCGCACCACGGCCCGGAAGGCGGGAAATCCCGCGGCCAGGGTCCCCAGGATCCACAGGGGCCAGGGAATTCCGCGTTCCAGTATCTGGAAAACCCCGGAGAGTTCCCCCACCACGAGGGCGACGACGAGGCCTACCAGGGCTCCGAACACGGCGAGGATGGGGAGGGAGATCCCGTCCCGTGGTTCCCCCTCCCGCGTCTTGCACACGTATCCGGCTTCCTCCACGGCCCTGCGGACGGCGGCCTCATTCAGCCGAAGGGGATCGAAGCGGATCACCACCTTCTCCGCGGCCGGCAGGACCTCCACCTGCTGGACGCCGGGGAGCTGGGCGAGAGCCTGCTCCAGGGTTCGCACGCACTCCGCGCAGTCCATACCCTCTACGTGGAGTTGCAGGGTCTGGGCCATTCCCGGTTCTCCTTTCCAGTCCAACTTCGCCTTCAGGGAGCTGGAGTGTGCTAGGATAAATATTTTCCTGAACTGTCCCGAGGTCAATCCGGGGAACATGACAGGGCTCGGCCCACGTGACATTATGGAGAGGGAGAAAGAGCGCTCAGCGCGTGACAGAGTGGATGGTGCGGCCATGGACACTTCTAGCGATCCGGTCTACGGGACTCCACCGGTGGCACCTTCCCTGCCTCCCCGCCGGGGGCTGAGTGCGGGGGCGGTGGCCCTCGTTGTTCTGCTCGCCTTCCTGAGCGGGGGGGCGGGCGGGTACGTGGTCCCGCGTCTGGTAGAAGGAAGACCTGCCCTCCCCGCTCCGGTTGCCTCCCCCCCGACCGTGAGCGGTACCCTCCGGGTGGTCCGGGAGGAATCCGTCATCATCCAGGTGGTGGAGAAGGTCCAGCCCAGCGTGGTGAACATCAACACCCTGGGATTTGCCCAGGGCTTCTTCGGTCAGCTCTTCCCCCAGCGGGGCGCGGGCTCCGGGGTCATCGTGAGCTCGGATGGCTACATCCTTACCAACAACCACGTAATCGCGAACGCCACGCAGATCCGGGTGAAGCTCCTGGACGGCACGGAGCTGGAGGGCCGAGTGGTGGGAACCGATCCCCCCTCGGATCTCGCGGTGATCAAGGTGAACCCGCAGGGGCGGCGGCTACCGGCTGCGGAGCTGGGGGATTCGAGCCGGCTGCGGGTGGGGCAGCTGGCCATCGCCATCGGGAACCCCTTTGGGTTGGGGAGTACCGTGACCGTGGGGGTCATCAGTGCCCTGAACCGTCAGATCAGCGATCCCGGTAGCGGCGTGCGCCTGGACAACATGATCCAGACGGACGCGGCCATCAACCCCGGCAACAGCGGCGGAGCGCTGGTGAACAGCGCAGGACAGGTCATCGGGATCAACACCGCCATCATCCCGCAGGCCCAGGGCATCGGCTTCGCCATTCCCTCCTCCGTGGCCCGCACCGTGATGGAGCAGCTCATCCGCACAGGGTCCGTCCAGCGGCCCTTTCTGGGCGTGGCCACCCAAGACATCACCCCGGAGATCGCCTCCCAGTACGGGCTGCCCGTGGACTACGGAGCCCTGGTGGTGGAAGTGGTGCCCGCAAGCGGCGCGGAAGCCGCGGGGATCCGTCCCCTGGACATCATCGTGGAGATCAACGGTCGCCGCATCGAGAACGGGGCGGATCTGCAGGCGGAGATCCTCCGACACAGGATCGGCGATGTGATCACGGTCACCGTGGTCCGGGGAGGGCAGCGTCTGCAGCTGCGGGCCCGGCTCGGCCAACGTCCTCCCCGCTGAGGTTACATCTCCTCAGGGGCGGGAACGCCCAGCAGGGTTAGGCCTGTCCGGAGGACCTCCCGGACCTGGCGCACGAGCTGCAGCCGGGTGCCCCGCAGGCCAGGAGGGGCCTGGAGCACGGGGGTGGCAGGGCTTCCATCGGGATGACGGGCGTTGTAGTAGGCGTTCCACGCGGCCGCGAGGTCCAGCAGGTACTGGGCGAGGGGATGCGGCGAACGGTCCGAGGCCGCGCTCTGTACCGCCTCGGGGAAGTTCAGGAGGGCCTTTGCCAGTTCCCGCTCGTAGGTCGTGGCCTGCTCGAAGTCTGCCGCCTCTTCCGTGAGGCCGGCGTCCTGGGCTCTGCGGAGGATAGCACACGCCCGGGCATGGGCGTACTGTACGTAAGGGCCCGAGTCCCCCTCGAAGGAGAGGGCCTGCTCCCACCGGAAGTCGATCTGCTTTCGGGGCTCCGTCTTCACCATCGCGAACCGCACGGCCCCCACCCCCACCTGCTCCGCCGCGGCCTTTGGATCCGGGTGGTCAGGGTTCTTCTCCGCGATGATCCTCCGGGCACGGGTCACCGCCTCCTCCAGGACCTCGTCCACGGAGACCGTGTGCCCCTTGCGACCCGAGATGGGACGGCCCTCCAGGAGCACGGTCTCGTAGGCTAGGTGATGACACCGTTCCGCGAGCTCCGGGTGCCCGACCACCGCGAGGGCGGTCCGGACCACCAGCTGAGGATAGCTCTGCCGCACGTCGATCACGTTGATGGTCTCCTGGGCCCCCCCGAAGGGCACCTCCGTCTCCCCCTCCGGGTGGGAGGTGTAGAGGAGCTTCCCGGAGGGCTGGCGGTCAAAGGGCGCAAACCGGAGTCCCCCCAGCAGCCCCACCTTCCAGAACTGGAGGGCGATGTCCTTGGCGGTGTAGGTGGCGGTTCCATCCGAGCGTACCAGCACCAGGTACGGATCCTCCAGGCCCTGTACGAAGGCGGAGGTGTCCAGCACCAGAGCCCCCGCGTATTTCCCCTCCGCGGGCCGATGGACGTGCGGGCTTCGGCTGAGCAGCGCCAGAGCCTGGCGGAGAAGGCCCGCCCGCACGAGGTCGGATTCCCACACCAGCACGTCGTATTCCGCCCCCAGCCGCCACATGGTTGCGAGCTGCGCGCGGAGGATGCGCTCCACCTCCCCCCGGAACTCCCCCGCCTCCAGCCGGTGCAGTTGATCCCGGATTCCGGGCTCCAGTTCCGCTTGGCGGGCCGGATCCTCGAGGTCCCGGTGGAGCCGCACGTACGCCTCGCCCACCCAGTGGTCGTACTTCTGGGATCCGTCGTAGCGCAGCCCGTAGTAGTGGAGGGCGAAGAGGGTCTCCGCCACCTGCCGACCCGTGTCGTCGATGTAGTTGACCACCTCCACCTCGTGGCCCGCGTACGCGAGGATGCGGCTCAGGGCGTCGCCCAGGCAGATGTTGCGCAGATGCCCCACGTGCAGTTCCTTGTTGGGGTTCACCGCGGTGTGCTCCACCAGCACCTTCCCAGGCCGCGGGGGGAAGGGGGAGAGGGGAGCCGTGGCCGCGCGCACGAGGAAAGCGGCGTCACACTCGAAGTTCACATACCCGCCCACCGCCATCACGCGATGGACGCCCTCCGGGGGGACGATCCGGCCCACGAGTTCTTCCGCAATGGCGGAAGGAGGCCTGCGGAGCAGGCGCGCCAGCTGGAAGGCCACGGGCGTCCCGTAATCCCCCAGTACCCCCGGGGGGACGAGCTGCACGGGGGCCTCTGGAGGCTCCACCCCCAGGAAGGCCACTGCCTCCCGGATCGCCCGGGCCAACCGTGCCTTCAGGTCCACCATCGGCGGCCATCGTAGCAAACCCTGGGGTCCCCGACAAATCCCCTGGAGGGGTGGTATAATCCCAGTGAAATGGTAATGGCTCGGGACCTCCTCGACCGCTTGGCCCGGTCCGCACGGGAGAGCGTCACCGTGGTGGCGCGGGAATCGGAACGGTGGGCTCGCCTGGCCCGGACGCAACTGGAGCTGGGCACCCTCCGAGCCCAGCTGGGGGATCAACTGAAGGCCATCGGGCGGCAGATCCTCCTGCGGCATCGGGCGGGAACCCTTATGGATCCCGAGCTCGTACTCCTCTGTGGACAGGTGGAGGAACTGGAGGGACGGATCCGGCAGCTGGAGCGGGAGCTGGAAGCCCTGCGGGCACCGCGAAGGCCCGCCGGGACGGAGGCCCGGGAAGCGTAGATCCCGTAACGATCCCTGAGCGTACCGAGGAGGAGGACCCCGTGCATCGCCGCACGCCGTGGTGGGTAGGCCTTTCCCTGATCGGGATGCTCGTCTCCGTGGCTTCCGCCCAACTGTACACGGACATGGCCGGAAGCCCTGAGCTTCGAATGGTCGAGAAGCTCGTGGCCAAGGGTGTCTTCGAGGTCCCTCAGGACCGTCAGTTCCGGCCCGCGGATCGGATCACGCGGTTGGAGTTCGCCCTGAGCCTCGCCCGGGCGGTGGGGCTCAAGGAGGCAGATGACCGGCTCCTCCCGGATTACCGGGATCTCGGGGAGATTCCCCGGGAGGCGAGGGGACTGCTGGCTGCCCTGGCGAACTCCGGGACCGTGGACCGGTTGCGAGCTGTACGCCGGTACCAGACCTTGGAGGTCATCCTGGAGACCCCGAAGGGAACCTACGGTCCCGGGGAACCCATTCCCCTAAAACTTCTGGTACGCAACGTAGGAGGCCGCGCGGTGGAGCTGGAGTTCCCAACCGCGCAGACCTACGATTTCGTGGTGCGCCGTCAGGACGGTGCGGAGGTCGCGCGATGGTCCCTGGGCCGCTCCTTCTCCACCCAGGGCATCCGGATGAGGGTAGAGCCCAACCAACAGATCACCCTGGGGGAGACCCCGGGGTGGAACCAGGTGGACCAGAACGACCGGCCGGTCCCGCCGGGCCGGTACGAACTCATCGGGGTCGTGACCGCCCGAACCAACCCCATGTCCGCCACCGTCTTCTTCACAAAGGGGTTCATCACCGCCTACCCGGACAATACCTTTCGACCCCGGGCGCCGCTGAGCCGGGCGGAGATGGCGGAGCTGGTGGCGCGGGCCGCGGGCCTGGACCAGGAAGCATTGAGCAAGCGTGGCAATCCCATCGAGGCGTCAGACGCGGGGGAAGTCCGGCCGGAGCATCGGGGGTACGTGGCCCTGGCATTGGAGCGGAGGATCCTGCGCCCCGTGGAGGGGCGGGTGCGGCCCAATGACCCCGCCACCCGCCTGGACGCCGCGGTGGCCCTGGACGCTGTCATGAACCTCCTGGGCCGGTATAATTTTGTACGGGGGCGGCTGCACACGATCCAGGGCGGCAGCCCCATGATCCTGCAGATCGCCGATGGCTCGTCGATCCGCAGCTTCCGCGTTGCCCCCCTCGTGGCCGTCTACCGGAACGACCGTCCCGCCGAACTGCGGGATCTGAGGGCCGGAGACGAGGTGGCGTTGTTGCTCCTCGGGGAGGTGGGCGACGTTACGTACATCGAGGCGAAAGGACCCTGACCGTCTCACGGAAAAGGGTGTTCGGGTGCGGAGCCTGTTCGGGTCAGGAGCGCGGTTCCGGCGGTGGGGAACCTTTGGGATCCGGAGAGTCAAAAGGTAGAGGACGTTCCGTCGAGCCAGGACGCGGTGGCTGACGTGCGTCCGCGAAACGGAGGTGGAGCACACTTGGCACTCTCCCTTGCGGAACTCGGACAGAAGAATCTGAGCGAGCTTCAGGAGATCGCCCGGGAGCTCAACATCCCCAACTACCGACGGTACCGGAAGCAGGAGCTCATCATGCGCATCCTCCAGGTCCAGACGGAGCGACAGGGCCTGATGTTCCGCTCCGGGGTCTTGGAGGTGATGGCAGAGGGCTACGGCTTCCTGCGGACCCACGGGTACCTCCCCAGCCCGGAGGACATCTACGTTTCCCCCTCCCAGATCAAGCGGTTCGGGCTGCGGGTAGGGGATGAGGTGTTGGGGCAGGTGCGGCCCCCGAAGGACAACGAGAAGTACTACGCACTGCTCCGGGTGGAAGCCGTGAACGGTATGGACCCCGAGCAGGCCCGTAACCGGCCCTCCTTCGATCAGCTCACGCCCGTCTTCCCCTACGAGCGCTTCAAGCTGGAGTACCAGGGAGACCTCACCACCCGGGTGGTGGACCTCTTCGCGCCCATCGGCAAGGGTCAGCGGGCCATGATCGTCTCCCCTCCCAAGGCCGGGAAGACTACCTTCCTCAAGAAGATCGGACAGGCCATCGTGGCAAACCACCCCGAGGTCTACCTCATGGTCCTCCTCCTCGACGAGCGGCCGGAGGAGGTCACGGACATGCGGCGGTCCGTGGAGGCGGAGGTGATCGCCAGCACCTTCGACCGACCCCCGGAGGAGCACATCCAGGTGGCGGATCTCGTGCTGGAGCGGGCCAAGCGGCTGGTGGAGGGGAAGCGCGACGTGGTGATCCTCCTCGACAGCCTTACGCGCTTTGCCCGGGCCAACAACCTGGTGATCCCCCCCTCCGGCCGGACCCTCACGGGGGGGTTGGATCCCGCGGCTCTGCACCGGCCCAAGCGGTTTTTCGGAGCCGCCCGGAAGATCGAGGAGGGCGGGAGCCTCACCATCGTGGCCACGGCCCTGGTGGACACCGGCAGCCGCATGGACGACGTCATCTACGAGGAGTTCAAGGGGACTGGCAACATGGAGCTGCACCTCAGCCGTAAGCTCCAGGAGCGCAGGACCTTCCCCGCCATCGACATCAAGGCCTCCGGGACCCGGCGGGAGGAGCTGCTGCTAACGGAGGAGGAGCTGCGGAAGGTGTGGGTGTTGCGCAAGTCCCTGGAGCAGTTGGATACAGTGGCCATGACGGAGCTCATCCTGGACCGGATGCGTCGCACCCCCAACAACGCGGCCTTTTTGCGATCCATCGTGAAGTCCTCCGAGGAGGACGTGAGCTGAGGGAGGAGGGACCCCACATGCGGAAGGGATGGTGGATCCTGCTGGTGGGTGGGCTGCTCGCCCTGCCGGGCTTGCTCCTGGCGGCCCCCGCGGTACAGCCCGCGGTCTCCCCGGACACGGTAGTGGTAGGCACCCAGCAGGAACCCGCCAACATCGGCATCCTGTTCTGCGACGGCTGCACCATGTTCGTGGGGACCATGGTCGCCACGCCGCTCTTCGTCCCCGTGGTGGAGATGACGGACGAGTGGAAGTGGCAGCCCGTGGCCGTCCAGAAGCTACCCAGCCTCAAGGACGGGGATTGGAGGCTTCTTCCGGGCAACAAGATGCAGGTCACCTGGAGGCTGCGTCGGGGGCTGCGGTGGCAGGACGGCAGACCCCTCACCGCGGAGGACTTCATCTTCGCGTGGCGGGTGAACCTGAATCCGCGCTTTCCCTCCGCGGGCCGGGACGTCTCCGAGCGGGTGGAGAACATCCGGGCCCCGGACCCCTACACCCTGGTGGTTCAGTGGAAGAAGAAGTACGCGTTTGCGAATCTCACGGTGAACGGGGTGGGTTACCTGCCGCGCCACCTCCTTGCGAGCGCCTACCAGCGGGATCCCACCAAGCTCCCCCAGAACGCCTGGGGCACCTCCGAGCAGACGGTGGGGACCGGGCCTTACCGGATCGTGGAGTGGCGGAAGGGATCCTCCATCACCCTGGAACGGTGGGACCGGTTCCCCTACGAGGCGGTAGGGGGATCCTGGGGCACCCGGGCGCAGATCCGGCGTCTTGTGTTCCGGTTCGTGCCGGACACGAACACCCAGGTGGCCAATGTGCTCGCGGGCACCGTGGATGTGTTCGACGAGACCGCTATGCCCTTCGTCCAGGGTCTGGAGCTAGAGAAGCGGCTGCAGCGCGAGGGACGGCTCGGCCGGGAGTGGATGCTCCGGGCGGAGCCGGGCCTCGTGTGGGAGCACATTGACCTCAACGTGGACAACTTCCACCTGCGGGACAAGCGGGTACGGCAGGCCCTGGTATACGGAATCAACCGGGAGCTCATCGTGCAGCAGCTCTTTGAAGGTAAGCAGCCCATCTCCCACGGCCCCTTCCCTCCCAAGCACTACGGCTACAACCCCACCCTCAAGAAGTACCCTCATGACCCCGCCCGGGCCCGGCAGCTGCTGGCGGAGGCGGGGTATCGGCCCGGTCCCGATGGGATCTTGGTCAAGGACGGCCAGCGGCTCTCCCTCACCTTCATGACCACCGCGGGGAACCGCACCCGGGAGGCGGTGCAACAGATCATCCAGCAGCAGCTCCGGGAGATCGGGGTGGAAATCCGCATCCAGAACCAGCCGGCCCGGGTGTATTTCGGGGAGACCCTTCCGAGCCGGAAGTTCGACATGGCCATGTACGCCTGGGTCTTCAATCCCATCTCGGACTGTGAAGGGATCTTCACGGGGGATACCCTTCCGCCGCACGGTCAGAACTACCCGGGCTGGAAGCACGAGGAAGCAACCCGTCTCTGTCACGCGGTCCCCGAGGAGCTCGATGAGGGCCAGCGGGCACGGATGCTGCGCCGGTTCCAGGAGATCTACGCGGAGGAGATGCCCGTAATCCCCCTCTACTTCCGGGCGGACTACGTGGGCTGGAAGGCACTCGTGCGCAACCTCCGGCCCACCGGGGCGGACGCGCCCATCACCTGGAACGTCACGAACTGGGCGTGGGCCCGGTGAGGGAGGGGGTGGGGAGGGAACGCGCCTGCCCGTGAGCCCCGCCCTGGAGTTCCGGGAGGGATCGCGGCACAATGATTCGGTACCTGGTCCGCCGCTTGCTCCAGATGGTCCCCCTGGTCTTCGGGATCTCCGTGATTCTCTTCCTTGTGCTCGTGATGGCACCGGGCGACCCCACGGATCTCCTGCTCGCGGGCAACCCCAAGGTACGGGCGGAGGACATCCGGCTTCTGCGCGAGATCTACGGTCTGGAGGATCCCCTCCCTATCCGGTACCTGAAGTGGCTGCGGGCCGCGGTGCGAGGGGATTTCGGATACTCCCGCATCTACAAGGTGCCTGTCATGGACCTGATCGCGGAGCGCCTGGCGAATTCCCTGTGGCTCACCGTTCCCTCCTTCCTGCTGGCCGTGGCGGTAGCGGTTCCCGTGGGGATCTACTCCGCCCTCCACCAGTACTCCAAGGTGGACTACGCGGCCACTTTCTTTGCCTTCTTCGGGGTATCCATCCCCGCCTTCTGGTTCGGTATCCTGCTCATCTACATCTTTGCGGTGCAGCTGCGGTGGTTGCCGCCCGGGGGCTTCAGTACGCCGGGCGTTCCGGAGGGCTGGCCGGCGGTGCTGGACCGCCTCCGGTACATGGTGCTCCCCGTCCTGGTCCTCTCCTTCCTCTCCATGGCGGCCCTCACCCGGTACACCCGGGCCAGCATGCTGGAGGTCATCCGGCAGGACTACATTCGGACCGCCCGGGCCAAGGGACTTCGGGAGTCCGTGGTGATCGTCAAGCACGCCCTCCGCAACGCCCTCATCCCCATCGTGACCGTGCTGGCCCTCCTGATCCCGGGTCTGTTTGCGGGCGCTCCCCTTACGGAGACCGTGTTCAGTTGGCCCGGGGTGGGGCGACTCCTGGTGGAGTCCGTGCTGGGGGGGGATTACGCGGTGGCCCAGGCCGCCTTGCTGTTCCTATCCATCCTGGTCCTCCTGGCGAACCTGCTGGCGGATGTGGCCTACGCCCTGTTGGACCCCCGCATCCGGTACGAGTGAGGGGAGAGGGTGTCCCGTCCCGTCACCGCGGTTCGCAGGACCCACCCCGGGCCGGAGACGGTTGCGGCGGGCCGGAGCTACGGACGGGTGGCCCTACGGCGCCTCCGCCGCCACCGGCTCGCCCAGGCGTCCCTCGTGGTGATCCTCCTGCTCGTGGGCGCCTCCGTGCTCGCGCCCTGGATCACGCCGTACCGCTTCGATCAGATCGACCTCACCCACCGTCTCAGTCCACCCAGCTGGAGCCACCCCCTCGGAACGGACGAGCTGGGACACGACGTGCTCACCCGGCTGCTGTACGCGGGCCGGGTCTCCCTCACGGTAGGCCTGAGCGCCGCGGTGGCCTCCGCCCTACTGGGAACGGCGGTGGGTCTTCTGAGCGGGTTCTACGGGGGGTGGGTAGACCAAATACTCATGCGGCTTGTGGACATCCTGCTCTCCATCCCTGATCTCCCCGTCCTCATCGTCCTCTCCCGGTACTTCGGGGGGAGTCTGGGGGGCATCATTCTGGTGCTGGTGGCCTTCGGCTGGATGGGAACCGCACGCCTGGTGCGGGCGGAGGTCCTGAGGCTCAAGAACCAGGAGTTCGTGTTGAGCGCCCGGGCCCTGGGGGCCTCCTCCGCCCGGATCATGGTCCGGCACCTGGTGCCCAACGCCCTGGGGCCTGTGATCGTCTCCGCTACCCTGAGCGTGGGGGGAGCCATCCTTACGGAGGCGGCCCTGTCGTTTTTGGGGATCGGAATCCAGCCCCCCACCCCCAGTTGGGGGAACATGCTGCAGAATGCCCAGGACTTCATCTGGCGTACCCCACTCCTGGCCCTCTGGCCGGGCCTTATGATCTTCGTGACGGTCCTGTGCTTTAACTTCTTCGGGGATGGCTTGCGGGATGCCCTGGACCCCAGGATGCGGCTATGAAGGACTTCCGAGGTCCCGTGCCGAAATCCGGCCAAAGCGTGCAGCGAGGAGGGTGAGGTGAGCAGATGGCGGAGCCGCTTCTCTCGGTGCGAAATCTCAAAACATACTTCTACACGGATGAGGGGGTCGTAAAGGCGGTGGACGGCCTCAGCTACGACCTCTATCCGGGAGAGACCCTGGGGATCGTGGGCGAGAGCGGGAGCGGCAAGAGCGTGCATGCCCTCTCCATCATGCGGCTCATCCCGAGCCCTCCGGGCAAGATCGTGGACGGCCAGATCCTCTTCCGAGGGCAGGATCTGCTGCGGTTGCCGGAGGACCAGATGCGCCAGATCCGTGGCAACCGCATCGCCATGATCTTCCAGGAACCCATGACCTCCCTCAATCCCGTGCTCACCGTGGGTGAGCAGATCGCGGAGGCGGTCATGCTCCACCAAAGGCTAGATCGTCGGGCTGCCTGGGAGCGGGCCATTGAGATGCTGGAGAAGGTGAAGATCCCTTCCGCCCGGGAGCGGGTCCGGGACTACCCCCACCAGTTCAGCGGGGGGATGCGGCAGCGGGTGATGATTGCCATGGCCCTCTCCTGCAATCCCGATATCCTCATCGCGGACGAGCCCACCACCGCCCTGGACGTCACCATTCAGGCCCAGATTCTGGACCTCATGCGGGAGCTACAGAAGGAGTTCGGGATGGCCATCATCCTCATCACCCACAACCTGGGGGTGGTGGCGGAGATGTGCGACGACGTGGTGGTGATGTATGCCGGCAAGGCCGTGGAGCACACGGACGTGTACCGGACCTTCAAGGAACCCAAGCACCCCTACACGTGGGGGCTGCTGCAGTCCATCCCGAAGCTCTCGGAGCGGACGGAGCGCCTCGTGCCCATCGAGGGGCAGCCCCCGAGCCTCATCGACCTGCCCCCGGGGTGCGCGTTCGCGCCCCGGTGTCCCTTCGTCATGGAGGTCTGCACGCAAGCGGATCCGCCGGACTATGGGGTGGCCGCGGACCACACGGCGAAGTGCTATCTCTACAGCGAGCACGCCACCGAGGAGGACCGGCGGGTGGCGGCCCAGGCGGGGCTGTTGGCGAGCACCCGGGGAGTCTAGGAGGGAGCCCTATGGTGGGGAACACCATTCTGGAAGTCAGGAACCTGGTGAAGCACTTTCCCGTCACGAGGGGGTTCCTCTTCCAACGACAGACCGGTGTGGTGCGGGCGGTAGATGGGGTGTCCTTCACCGTCCGAGAGGGGGAGACCCTGGGGCTTGTGGGGGAGAGTGGGTGCGGGAAGACCACCCTGGGTCGGGTGATCCTTCGGCTGCTGGAGCCCACGAGCGGAGAGGCCATCTTTCAGGGTCGCAACATCTTCCAGCTGAACCGGGAGGAGCTACGGCGGCTGCGGCGGGACATGCAGATCATCTTTCAGGACCCGTACTCCTCCCTGAACCCCCGGATGACGGTCGGGGATATCGTGGGGGAGCCCCTGGAGATCCACCGGCTGGCCCGCGGCCGGGAGAGGATCCGCCGGGTGCAGGAGCTACTGGAGATCGTGGGGCTGTCGCCCTACCACATCAACCGGTACCCGCACGAGTTCAGTGGTGGGCAGCGGCAGCGCATCGGGATCGCCCGGGCGCTCGCGGTGAACCCCAAGTTCATCATCTGCGATGAACCCGTCTCCGCTTTGGACGTCTCCATTCAGGCCCAGATCATCAACCTCCTGCAGGAGCTGCAGCGGGAGTTCCGGCTCACGTACCTCTTCATCGCCCACGACCTGTCGGTGGTGAAGCACATCTCGGACCGCATCGCGGTGATGTACCTGGGGAAGATCGTGGAACTGGCGCCTGCGGATGAGCTCTTCGCAAACCCGCAGCATCCGTACACGGAGGCGCTGCTGTCCGCGGTTCCCATCCCGGATCCAGAGATCCGGAGGGAGCGCATCCTCCTACCCGGAGACGTGCCGAGCCCCGTGAACCCCCCGAGCGGGTGCCGGTTCCACACCCGTTGCATGTACGCGGTGGACCGCTGCGCCGTGGAGGAACCCCGCCTGGAGGAGGTGTCCCCCGGCCACTGGGTGGCGTGTCCTGTGCGCCCCTTCCGGCACCAGCGGAGCCGGGCCGCGGTGGTGCCCAAACAGGGGAGTGCACTCCCCGCCGGTTCCGCGGAGTCAGGGGCCTCCACGCCGTCGTCGTGAGGAGGGACAGACCTGGGGGGTTGGATTGTTGGGGCGTGTCCCTCCGGGTATAATGCAGCCAGCCGGCGTCGGTGGGAGGCGGCCCCATGGCGGAGGGTGTTCCGGAACGGGCCATTGTGGATCTTCCGAAGATCGAGCTCCACGTGCATCTGGAGACCTCCCTGCGCCTGCGGTCCCTTGCGGAGCGGGCCCGTATGGATCCCATCGCGGAGCCCTACCTGGTGAGCAATCCCCACCGGTACCATGGGTACGATCGGCTCCGTCGGCTGCGCTATATGAGCCGAACGGGGAAGGTCCCCGACTACCTGTACACCCGGGAGAACATCGCCAGCATCACCTATGAGCTCCTGCAGGAATCTGCCCGGCAGAACGTGCGGTATGTGGAGATCCGGGTGGGTGGTCGCCGCGGGTTCGCGCTGCTCGGCGTGCGGGGGATGCTGGAGGCGGTGGCGGAAGGGCAACGGCGGGCCCACCGGGAGTTCGGCATCCACGCCCGTACCGTGGTGACCATCGTCCGGGAGCGGGGCCCGGAGGCGGCCGCGGAGGTGGCGGAGGTGGCGGCGGAGTGCGCCCGCAGCTGCGGGGTTGTGGGGATCGACATCGCGGGCGATGAGGAGAACTTCCCCCCCCTTCTCTTCAAGCGCACCTGCGAGATCGCCCGGGAGGCGGGTCTCGGCATCACGGTGCATGCGGGGGAGTTCTCAAGGCCGGCCTCCATCTGGACCGCCCTCTACCAGCTGGGTGCCACCCGTATCGGCCACGGATTTCGGGCCGTGGAGGATCCCCATCTCGTCGCTTACCTCCGGGATCACCGGATCACCCTGGAGGTGTGCCCCACCAGCAACCTCCGGCTGGGCGTGGTGCAAAGTCTCCGGGAGCATCCCCTCCGGCGGCTGTACGAGGCGGGTGTTCCGGTGACCATCAACACCGATGATCCTATGCTCCTGAGCACTTCCCTCACCCTGGAGCTCCGCAAGGTGAGCCGGGAGCTGGGGTTCACCCTGCAGGACCTGCGCCGCCTCATGCGGTTCGCCGCAGAGGCGGCCTTCGACCGCAGAACAGCCCTCGAGGCTTTCGAGGCCGCCGCCCGCTAGCGGCTCCCTTGTTCCTTTTCCGTCTGGGCTGGTATGCTGGAGGCGTTAAGAGACCGACTGGTCAGTCAGCATCGGACCGTGCGGCGAGCGGAGCTTGCGCTCCAGAAAGATCGAACCCGGACCCGGATCCTGGAGGCCGCCCGACGGGTGTTCGCCCGGAAGGGCTATCACGGCACCCTCATGGAGGACGTGGCTCGGGAAGCGGGGCTCTCCAAGGGCGCCCTGTACTTCCACTTCTCCAGCAAGGAGGACCTCTTCCTGAGTCTCGTGGAGGAGGCGGGGGTGCAGCTCGCGGAGCGTGTGACCACGGCCATCGCCGCCGCCCGGGGCGGGGAGGCGAAAGTGCGCGCGGCCTTGCAGGCGGCCGTAGAGGCCTTCGCGGAGAACGAGGATCTGACGCGTCTGGTGCTGGTGGAGTGGGTCGGGCTCAGCCCGGAGTTCGAGGAGAAGCGGTTCGCCCTGGAGGTGGCCTTAGCCCGCCTGACCCAGATCCACCTCGAGGAGGCCGTGGCAGAGGGCAGGATTCCGCCGCAGGATACCTCCTTAGTGGCCTTCGCCTGGCTGGGCGCGATCCGCGCGCTCGTGGTCCGATGGCTCCACACCCATCACCCCGAGAGACTGGTAGACCTTGTGCCGGCCCTCTCCGGACTCCTCCTGCGCTCCGTGGGCTTCCGGCCGGAGGGGGAGCCGTGAGGGGGCGGGAGTGTGTTCTGGATCGGGCTTGGGGAGCGCTCTCGGAGGAGCTCCGCGCTGTGGCCCGCGGTGCGCGGGCCGGCCGGGCCCTCGTGATCCGCGTCCCGGCACCGGGCACGGATCCCTTGGACCTGTTGGAGTGTGCCTCGGGGGAGGTGGGCGATGCTTGGTTCTGGAGGTCTCCGGATGGACTTGTGTTCGTGGCCCTGGGGCGCGTGGAGGAGATCCCGCAGGCGGGGCCGGATCGGTTCTGGGACCTTACCCGCGCCTGGCACGAGATCCTTGGGAGGGTGCCCTCTCCTCTAACCCTGTGCGGGTTCTCCTTCCATCCCGACGGCCCGCGCTCGGAAGTGTGGCGCCCCTATCCCGCGGGGGTGCTCCTTCTGCCACGCCTGCTCCTCGTGCGCTCGGGAGCCGGTGCCGCCACCCTTAGTCTGATCCTCTCGGCTGGAGAGGACCCGGCTCCGGTGCTTCGCGAAGTGGAGCGGTGGCTTACCGGCCCCTCCTCCCCCGCTCATTTCCCTTCCACCGCGGAGGTCCGCCCAGTGCCGGAACCCGGGCGGTGGAAGGATCTGGTCCGGTGCGCGGCGGAGGCGGTTCGCAGGGGGAGGCTGCGAAAGGTGGTGCTGGCACGGGCGATGCGTCTCCGGGCAGGAGGGCTCGCGGCTCCGCGGGTCCTTTCTGTGCTTTGCGCGCGCTATCCGGGGTGCACGGTGTTCGGCGTGCGGCGGGCCGACCGGTGGTTCCTGGGAGCAACCCCCGAACGGCTCTGTCGGGTGCGGGAGGGTGTGGTGGAGACCATGGCCCTAGCGGGGTCCGCTCCCCGGGGGCAGTCGGAGGAGGAGGAGTGGACCCTGGGGAGGAGCCTCCTCGAGAGTCGGAAGGATCTGGAGGAGCACCGGATCGTGGCGGAATACGTACGGGATCGGCTCCGGCCCCTCACCAGGACCCTCCAGGCGACAGGCCCGGCTCTGCTGCGAACCGGGGCCGTTCAGCACCTCTGTACCCGCGTCCAGGGAGAGCTCCGGGAACCTATGCCCGTGTTGCAGATCGCGGGAGCTCTCCACCCTACCCCTGCCGTAGCGGGACTCCCCCTGGATCAGGCCCTGCGGTGGATCGAGCGGGAGGGGCTGGACCGCGGGTGGTACGCGGGGGTCTTGGGCTGGATGGATGCGCGGGGAGAAGGGGAGATGGTGGTGAGCATCCGCTCTGCCCTGGTGGCCGGACGGGAAGCGTGGGTGTACGCGGGCTGCGGGATCCTTGGGGATTCCGATCCCGAGCTGGAGTACGCGGAGTCCGAACTGAAGATGGCGTCGATGCTGGAGGCCCTGACGGTGGTCTCCTCGCAGGCCCACCCCGGGGGGGTGCGGGGATGAGTGCTCCGGAGGTCGCCACCTACACCTTCCTTCGGGCATTCCTGGACGAGCTCGCCCAGGGGGGGATTCGGCACTTGTGCTTGTGCCCCGGCTCCCGATCCACACCCCTCGCCCTCCTGGCGGCTCGGCATCCCCTGCTGCGGGTATGGGTCCACCTGGACGAACGCAGCTGTGCCTTTTTTGCCCTGGGAATGGCGAAAACCCTGCGGGCTCCCGTGGCGCTCTTGAGCACCTCGGGGACCGCGGCCGCCAACTTCCTCCCCGCCCTGGTGGAGGCCCGCCACGCCCGCGTGCCCCTCGTGGTGCTCACCGCGGACCGCCCCCACGAACTGCGGGACTGCGGAGCCAATCAGACCATCGATCAGGTGCACCTGTACGGTCGCCATGCGAAGTGGTTCGCTGACCTTCCCCCGCCAGAGGAAAACCCCTCGGCTCTCCGGTACGCGCGATCCGTGGCTGCCCGCTGCGTGGAGCAGGCCACCGCGCTGCCCTCCGGACCCGTACACGTGAACGTGCCGTTGCGGGAACCGCTGCTGCCCGCCCCGGCACCGAAGGGGGCGTCCGAGGAACCACCTGCCGCATACCGCCGCGGCCCGTACACACGTCTGTGGCCCTCCCGGCTTACCCCGGAGCCAGACGCCATCGCGGGGGTGGTGCGCATACTCGCGGGGCGAGAGCGAGGCCTAGTGGTTTGCGGCCCAGAGGATCATCCCCGCTTCTCCCGGGCCGTGGTGGCGCTCGCGGGCGTGCTCCAGTTCCCCATCCTGGCGGATCCCCTCTCCCAGGTGCGGTGTGGGGAACACCATCCTGGCCTCGTGGTGGACACCTACGACGCGTTCCTCCGGGTGGAGGACCTGTGGGATGCCCTGCGGCCAGAGGTGGTCCTGCGGTTCGGCGCAGCCCCTACCTCCAAGCCGCTTCTGCGCTTCCTCGCGCACCACGCGGAGGTGCCGCAGATCGCCATAGGCCCGGAAGGTCCCCTGGACCCGGATCGGGTGGTCTCGGACTTCGTGCGGGCGGACCCCGCGGCTTTCTGCGAAGTCCTCCTGCAGGCGCTGCCTCCGGAGACCCGTCCGACTGGCTGGCTCCGGTGGTGGCAGGAGGTCAACCGCGTGACCCGAGAAACCCTGGACCGGGCCCTCTGGTCCGTACTGGAACCCTTCGAGGCCCGGGTGTTCCGAGAGCTCGCGGAGCTGCTTCCGGAGGACACGCTCCTGTACGCGGGGAACAGCATGCCCGTGCGGGACCTCGACGGATTCTTCCCGGCCCTGCGGCGCCGGATCCGGTTCCTCGGCAACCGGGGCGCGAGCGGCATCGACGGAGTCGTCAGCAGCGCCCTAGGGGCTGCCGCGGTCCATCCCGGTCCCGTGGTGCTCGTCCTCGGGGATCTCTCCTTCTACCATGACCTGAACGGCCTGTTTGCCGCGTATCGGTACGGGCTCTCCGTCCTCGTGATCCTGCTGCACAACGATGGGGGAGGGATCTTCTCCTTCCTTCCCCATGCCGCGCTCGAGCGGTCTGAGTTCGAGCTTCTCTTCGGGACCCCACACGGCCTGGACTTCCGGCCCGCGGTGGAGATGTACGGGGGCACCTACGTGCGTCCCGGTGGGTGGGAGTCCTTCCGCCACGCGGTTCGGGAGGGCATCCTTCAGGGGGGGCTGCAGGTGGTGGAGGTCCGCACGGATCGGGCGCGCAATGTGGAGCTCCACCGGTGGGTGTGGGCGGAGGTTCGTTCTGCCCTTGTTCCCCATTTCGCCCAACTCCTCGCCACGTGAGGTGAGCGGATGCGCATCGCATGGAAGATGATCCGGGCGTACACGGATGTCCTCTACGAACACGGGCTGGAGGATGCCGCGGGAATTGCAAAGGTCACCATCAACCGGCCGGAGGTGCGCAATGCCTTCCGGCCGGAGACGGTCATGGAGATGATGGATGCCTTCAGCCATGCCCGAGACGACGCCTCCATCGGGGTGGTGCTGCTGACGGGTGCGGGGCGGGAAGCCTTCTGCTCGGGCGGGGACCAGCGGGTGCGGGGGCACGGGGGCTATGTGGGCTCGGACCGGATCCCCCGCCTCAACGTGCTGGACCTCCAGCGGCTCATCCGGATCCTTCCTAAACCCGTCATCGCCCTCGTGGCGGGGTACGCCATCGGCGGGGGCAACGTGCTGGCCACGGTGTGCGACATCACCATCGCCGCGGACAACGCCATCTTCGGCCAGACGGGGCCCCGGGTGGGGAGCTTCGACGCGGGCTACGGCTCCACCTATCTGGCCAGGATCGTGGGACACAAGAAGGCGCGGGAGATCTGGTACCTGTGCCGCCAGTACACCGCCTGGCAGGCTCTAGAGATGGGGCTTGTGAACGCGGTGGTGCCCGTGGAGCTGTTGGAGGAGGAGGGGGTGCGGTGGGCCCGGGAGATCCTGGAAAAGAGCCCGCTCGCGATCCGGTTGCTCAAGGCGGCCTTCAACGCGGACACGGACGGGCTCGCGGGGCTGCAGCAGCTCGGTGGGGACGCCACGCTTCTCTATTACCTCACGGACGAGGCCAAGGAGGGTCGGGACGCCTTTCTGCAGAAGCGCAAGCCCGACTTCTCCAGATTCCCCCGATTCCCTTGAGGACCGTGTGGGAAGCCGCACAGAGCCTCCCCCGTGGTCTGAGCCGATGGGTCCTGGCGGTGCGGCCCGCCACCCTGCCCGCGGCCGTCGCCCCAGTCCTCGTGGGAAGCGCCACCGCGGCCCACCTGAGCGCCTTTCACCTTCCCGCGGCCCTGGCCTCCCTGTGGGTGGCCCTGTGGCTGCAGATCGGCACCAACCTCGCCAACGACGTCTACGACTTCCTCCATGGCTCCGACCCGCCGCACCGCCTGGGCCCTCCTCGGGTCACGGCCACGGGACTTTTGAGCCCCCGCCACGTGCTCCTGGGCGCGTACGCGGCGTTTGGGCTGGCCGCCCTGGGCGGCCTGTACCTCGTGGCCTTGCGGGGGTGGATCCTCGTGCTGGTGGGCGGGACGTGTGTCCTCGCGGGCCTGCTGTACACCGCGGGTCCTTTTCCTCTCGGCTACCGGGGGCTGGGGGATCTGCTGGTCTTCGTCTTCTTTGGTCTCGTGGCCGTGGTGGGGACGGATTACGTGCAGACGGGAGTCCTGCGGGTCCGGCCCGTGGCCGCCGCGATCCCTGTGGGATTCCTGTGCACCGCCATCCTCGTGGTCAACAACCTCCGGGATCTGGAGACGGACCGGGCGACTGGAAAGCGCACCCTGGCCGTGCGCCTCGGCCGCACCGGCACCCGCCTGGAGTATCTCCTGTGCCTTGTGGGAACCTTCGCGGCACCCGCCTGGATGCGCGCCGCCGGCTGGCTGGGGGAGTTCTACTGGCTTCCCTGGCTCGGCCTTCCGTGGGCCGCCTCCCTCGCCCACTTCGTATGGACCCATGAGGGAGCGGCCTTAAACCACGCCCTGCGCGGTACTGCCCGGCTGCACCTGGTGCACGCGGCGCTGCTGGGAGTCGCACTCCTGGTATGACCACCGCGGACTGGCTGGCGGAACAGGCCCGGGTCCGCCCCGGTCGGACGGCCCTCCTGTGCGGGTCCGCGGCCCTCTCCTTCGGGGAGCTGGACGAGCGGGTGAACCGGGTGGCCCGGCGGCTGGGGGGGCTCGGGGTGGGAACTCAGGACCGGGTGGCCCTCCTCAGCCCGAACGGCCTCCCCTTCGCCGTGCTCGCCTTTGCCCTCACACGCCTCAACGCCGTGCTTGTTCCCCTTCACCCCCGCTTGACCGCGCCCGAGCTGTGGGAGCGCTTGCGGGATGCCCGGCCGCGCCTGCTGCTCGCCCACCCCGCGTTTACGGATCTGCTGCGCGGATCCGGCTGGGATCCCGTGGTCTTCCTAGATCCCGACCATCCGGACCTCCTCCCAGGGATTCCCGCAGACGCACCTTGGCCCTCCCGCCGGATCTCCCTCCAAGCCGTTCAGGGCATCCTGTACACCTCCGGAACCTCAGGCCGGCCTAAGGGTGTCCTGCTGACCTACGGCAACCATTATTGGAATGCGGTGGGCTTTGCCCAGCGATTGGGCGTAGCGGAGCACGACACCTGGCTCGCGGTCATGCCCCTATGCCACATCGGAGGGCTCGCCATCCTCTGGCGAGCCGCCCTGTTCGGCGCCACCGTGGTGATCCACGAAGCCTTCGATGCGGGTGCCGTGTGCGCGGAGCTGGAGCGCGGCCGGGTGACCCTGCTTTCCCTGGTCCCCACCATGCTGCGCCGGGTGTTGCGGGAATGGGGGCACCGGCCGTTCCCCGGAGTGCGGGCCGTGCTCCTGGGCGGTGGCCCCATCCCGCAGGACCTCGTGGCGGAATGTGCGGAGGCGGGGATCCCCGTGGCCCCCACCTACGGCCTCACGGAGGCCGCAAGCCAGGTGACCACCCTTCATCCCTCCGAGGTGGCGAGAAAACCCGGCTCGTGCGGTCGGCCTCTCCCGGTGGTGGAAGTACGGGTGGAGGAAGGAGAGGTCTTGGTGCGGGGGCCTACGGTGATGGCGGGGTACTGGGACCGTCCGGAGGAGACCGCGGCAGGCCTGCGGGAGGGCTGGCTGTGCACCGGAGACATGGGATACCTGGACGAGGAGGGGTACCTGTACGTCCTGGATCGGCGGGAGGACCGCATCGTGACGGGCGGGGAGAACGTGAGCAGCGCGGAGGTGGAGGCGGTGCTGCGGACGCATCCCGCGGTGCGGGATGCCGGGGTGGTGGGAATCCCTGATCCGGAGTGGGGGCAGCGGGTGGTGGCGGTGGTGGAACTGGCGCCCGGTGTGGCGGCCACGGAGGAGGAGTTGCGGGCGTATTGCGCGCGGTTCCTCGCTCCGTATAAGGTCCCCAAGCGCATCGGGTTCATGCGGGAGCTCCCGCGCACTGGCCCCGAAAAGGTGAACCGAGCCGCCCTCCGGGCGTGGGCACAGGAGGCCTTCGGGGAGGCGCCCGGGAACCGCTGAGTGTGGTATGTTTGGACATGAGTACATCCAGGAGGTACATCCATGCCGGAGATCGTACGGTCGGCGACGGCCACTTGGACGGGGGACCTGCGTAGCGGTGTTGGCAGGGCCAGCACCCAGAGCGGGGCTCTTCGGGAGATTACCATCACCTTCCCTTCCCGGTTCGAGCAGGGAGAAGGGAGCAACCCCGAGGAACTCATCGCGGCCGCGCACGCGGCCTGCTTCAGCATGGCCCTCTCCGCCCGGCTCTCCCAGCGAGGGGCTCCACCCCAGGAGATCCGCACGAAAGCCACCCTCTCCCTTCAGACCGGGGAGGGAGGACCCAGGATCCGGAGGATCCATCTGGAGACGGAGGCGAGGGTCCCCGGCATCGACGAGGCCACCTTCCGACAGGCCGCGGAGGAGGCGAAGGAGGGTTGCCCGGTGTCCACCCTGCTCAAACCAGGCCTTGAGGAACTCACCCTGGATGCCCGGTTAGTGCCATAAATCGGCCTTCCTTGACCCGTCTAGCCGGTCCCCCTACAATGGAACGGGATGTTCTTGAGTATTTTACTCAAGAATTCCCAGACTTCAGGAGAGGGTGGAGATGTCGGATCGTGCGCCGGATCTGGTAATTCGCAACCTGAGGGCCAAGGTGGAGGACCTGGACCGGGAGATCCTGCGGGGGGTCAACCTGGAGGTCCACAAGGGGGAGATCCACGCCATCATGGGACCCAACGGGTCCGGCAAGTCCACCCTGGCCAACGTGCTCATGGGCAATCCCTTCTACGTGGTCACCGGTGGGGAGGTCCTCTACAAGGGTCGGGACCTCCTGGAGATGACGCCGGACGAGCGGGCCCGGGCGGGCCTGTTCATCGCCTTCCAGTACCCCGTGGCCATCCCGGGCGTGAACTTCGCCTCGTTTCTGCGCACCGCCCTTTCCGCCCGCCGGGGATATGAGAACGAGCTAATCCCCGTGGCGGAGTTCCAGAAGATCCTGCGAGAGAAGCTGGAACTTCTGAAGCTGGATCCCAGCATCGTCACCCGCTACGTGAACGAGGGCTTTAGCGGCGGGGAGAAGAAGCGGGCGGAGATCCTGCAGATGGCTGTGCTGGAGCCGGAGATGGCCATCCTGGACGAGACGGACTCGGGGCTGGACATCGACGCGGTCCGGGTGGTGGCGGAGAACATCAACCGGCTGTTCGAGCAAGCCCAGGGCAACATGGGCATCGTGCTCATCACCCACTACTCCCGGATCCTGCACTACATCCGGCCGCACCACGTGCACGTGATGCTGGACGGACGTATCGTGATCTCCGGGGGTCCGGAGCTTGCGGACGAGCTGGAGCAGACGGGGTATGAGGGGTTGCAGGCCCAGTTCGCCCAGGTGGTAGCGGAGACCCCCGAGGACCGCCCCGTGCGGCGGGCAGGGAAGGTGTTCTGGGTGGCGCACTAAAGGAGGTGGACCATGGCGACGGCGAACCCGCTCGGCATCGACCTGGACCAGTACAAGTGGGGCTTCCGGATGCCCGAGAACTACGTGTTCAAGTCCCGCAAGGGCTTGAGCCGGGAGGTGGTGGAGGAGATCTCCTACCTCAAAGGGGAGCCGGACTGGATGCGGGCCTTCCGCCTGCACAGCCTGGAGGTGTTCCTCCGCAAGCCCATGCCCACCTGGGGCCCGGACCTCTCGAGCATCGACTTCGATGACATCTACTACTACATCAAGCCGACGGACCGCCAGGCCCGGAGCTGGGACGAGCTCCCCAAGGAGATCAAGGACACCTACGAGCGGCTGGGCATCCCGGAGGCGGAGCGGAAGTTCCTGGCAGGCGTGGGCGCCCAGTACGAGAGCGAGGTGGTCTACCACAGCCTCAAGGAGGAGTGGGAGAAGCTGGGCGTCATCTTCGTGGACACCGACACCGCGGTCAAGCAGTACCCGGACCTGGTGCGGGAGTACTTCGGGACCGTCGTCCCCCCGGAGGACAACAAGTTCGCGGCCCTGAACTCCGCGGTGTGGTCCGGGGGGTCGTTCATCTACGTGCCCGCGGGGGTCAAGGTGGACATCCCCCTGCAGGCGTACTTCCG